>NZ_LCWL01000076.1:0-36305 GCF_001441695.1 Alishewanella sp. WH16-1
AGACCAGTGACTTATTTATTGCGTTGCTGGAAAAACTTAAAGGCCAATATCGTCGGGCCAAGAGCATTCGGTTAATCGTGGATAATTACATCATCCACAAGAGAAAAAAAACGCATAAGTGGCTGAGCGACAACCCAAAGTTCAAGTTACTGTTCTTGCCGGTTTATAGCCCATGGCATAACAAAATTGAAAAACTGTGGCATGCTCTGCACGAGACGATAACCCGGAATCATCAGTGCAAAAACATGGATGATTTACTACTTTATGGACACTGCCGCACCGTTTCCAGGCGGCAAGCATGGACTAAAACGGGTGTATCACAACTAGGAGCAGTTATTTAGGGCATACCAGAACATCTGACCGGCCCAGTGGCCTTGTCAGATGTTCTGGTGACTTTAGTTAACGACAAACTCAACCGCCAGCTGCTGATTAACTATATGCCAAAATCGTCGAAACGGATGCGTTCTTTAGCAACACCGAGCTGTGCTAGCATCTCCCGCGTTGCCTTGAGCATGCGCGGAGGACCGCACAGATAAAAATCGAAACGCTGCCAGTCATGCTCTGCTAAATAGGCAAGCGCCGCTTCGTGCACAAAACCTTGAGCTCCGTCCCACTGACACTGTGTCTGCGCTTCAGAAAGCACTGGCACATAGTGCACTTGTCCGTACCGTTGCAAGCTCAATAATTCCTCGTGGTACACCAACTCCTGACGATTCCGCGCACCATAGAAATAAACCACATGCCGAGGCCCTGCATCTTGCAGCTCTTCCTGTAGTATCGCGCGTAAAGGTGCCATACCTGCACCACCACCAATCAAAAAGAGTTCGCGAGGAGATTCTACTTGACGCAAAAACTCGCCATAAGGCCCCTCAGCTTCAATGCTCTGCCCGACCTGCATAGAGCACAAATAAGTTGCGCCAATACCTGGCTCGCAATCTCCGGTCGCTGGTGGTTGATAGCGCACGGTAAAGATCAGCTCATGTTGACCATCCACACACGCCTCGCAACTGGCCATAGAATAGCTTCTACGCACCGCGCTATGTTGCATTTCACCCGTGGGCATATACTTCCAAGCCGATTTGAAAGCTTCTGGAATATCCTCAGCTCGACGTTTTGTGGTTGCTGCAGGAATTAAGAATTGCATGTATTGGCCGGCTTGATAGGCCACAGGTTTTTGCCCACTCACGAATCGCAGTTCTTTTAACATAGGCGTGAGCCAACGCGTGCCAACGAGCTTCAGCTCATGACGTTGCACATCCAATGCCTTAATCTCGACCGTCGATAGTTTATCTAAGCCGTGCTGGCAGGCTAAACGGTAACCCTCCTGCAGCTCTGAGGCGCTCAGTAAATCGCGCTCTGCCGCTGTAATCGGTGCTGAAGAAGAAGCTTTCACCTTACATAAAGCGCAGGTTCCACCACCGCCACAACCACTTTCTATCGGCATACGATGTTGCTGCAAGACTTGTAAAACCGTTTGTTGTTGGCGTCCCACCAAGGTGTGTTGTTGCCCTGCTCGATGCACCTGTAATGATGCTTTACGTAAGTTAATACGCATCTCGCCGGTACTTAAGAGCTTAGCGAGTAAAATAAAGCCCGAGAGAGCAAACCACAGTGTCAGAATCCCCGCACTTACGATCACCACATGATTAAAACTCCGGCCACCGGTGTAATCCATAAAGTGCAACCTGAACATCCAGTCCGCAACCACCCAGGGAGTATTTCTGTGGTCGAGGACGGTGCCTGAGTCGCGATCGACATAAACGCGGGTGTTTAAATCATCGTTATAATCGATTCGAAAGCCATTGCCCTGCCAACCATGTAAATCGCGTGTGGCAGTGACAGGCGTCACTTGCAAGGGAGCACCAGGGCCGGAATAAGTTGAATTAGCGATAGCCACCGCTAAGTTTTGATGTGTTTGCCACGGCGCTCCGGTGCGCCCATCAAGATAAGAAGTACCCTCGGCATGCTCGATCACCAACTGAGGAATACCCTCTATTTTGCGACCGCGTAACGAGGTGATCGCGGTAAAATCTTTCCACCAACGTGCATCCATTTGCGCAAATGCTTCAACGGAAAGCGGCTCAAGCTCGGCATGTTGGTGATATTGGTGCCCCTTCATACCATGGTGATCCACCAGCGCAAAATACAAACCGCTGATCGTCCACAATAAAAGTTGTACCAAGATAATTAGGCTAGTCCAGCGATGAAGCCATTGGAGAAATTTCATAGCGGCTTCCTCTTCGATGTACGCAAAGTCTGCAGGACTAAAATGGTCCCTGTAAAAGTAAATGCAAAGGTCGCTAGGATGAAGGCACGCAACCACCACGTGGTAATATCAGTGCGATCTTTATAATCCATAATGTGGAGCATCCACATGATATCGAAACCACGCCAAAAATCATGTCGCCGCACGGTCATTTCACCCGTTGCACGGTGCAGGTACAAACTGGTATTACCGAAGTCGTCAAAATCTACTCGCCAAATAGGTAGGTGATTCGGATTCAGCTCGGACGGTGCTTGGTCACGCAGCAACTGGACTTGGGTAATACGAGGCTCGCCCTTTTTGTAATAGCGTTCCGCCAGGGCACGGATATCTGCAGCCGTCAGCTCCAGCCTAGTGAATGAATCAGGACTAACTAGGAACTTCTCTTCACCCGCATGGACTTGAAAAAGGTCTTGGTAACGGCCCTGTACAAAACGATTCACCCAACGCACATCATGCGCTTCTGGGTAGCGTTTCAAAACCTCCAGAAAGTGACCCTGTTGGCTAGCTTCTTGAATCGGTTGATCAGCGGCTTGCGTTAGGTGTACACCGTGGATAAACGGTAACTTAAAGAACACCATATAGCCGCCGGAAATCGCCCAAATCAGCATTTGCAGGCCAACAATTAAAGACAGCCAGCGATGCCAAATTCTGAAGCTGGTGGATTGAATATGCATAAATAACCTCAACAACATGGGGCGGCAGGGCAACGCCCTGCCGCCAACAAGCTTAGAACTGATAACGAAGCTTCACATACAGCTGACGACCGAGTAGGTCATAGGTCATGGTATCTGTATTAGCATCTGTCCAGCTTTGAACAAACGGCGCTTTTTTATCGAACAAGTTGCTCACACCGCCGCTCAACGTCCAGTTATCGTTGAAGAACCAGCTTCCTTGAATATCATGGTAGAACACGTTACTCACACGGTAGCCGACATCGCCTTCACTGGCGTTGATATCACGCGCAGATCCAATCATGCGGACGCTGTAGTGTGCTTGCCATTGCTCACCAGAAAGGGTCGCTGAAGCGTCTGAGCGCAAGCGAGCGTAACTTCCACTGCCTCCAGTAATGCGGCCGGCATAACGAATTGCCGCGGCACCTTGGAATGGCTCGACCGTGTAATCATCAAGGTACGTCATATTAAAATTGAAACGTGCATCTAACCCCATGAGCTCGGTGCGGTAATAGACCGCCGCATCGACCCCAGATATGGTCTCGGTCGCCACGTTGTCCGCTTGTGCCGATAAAAAGTTTACCGCGCCGGTGAGGGGGTCCCGGGTAAAGGTGTCGGAACTACAGAACGGGTGAGATAAGTTTTGCGAGTTATAACAAGCAGATAACTTGGTTGAACCCGCCACGCTGCGGATAGCGTTTTCGATTTTCAGGTCGAAGTAATCGAGCGTGAATTGTAAACCATCAGCAAATGGAACATCCCACACTAAACCTGCGGTAAAAGTCTTTGCGTCCTCTGGCATCAAGGCAGGATTCCCGCCTGTCTGGGTCAGCACATTACCGCCAGCTTGTACGTAACCTGCAGGCACACCATCTGCTTGGCAATTTGCTGCTACCGTTGGGTTGGCTCCCGGCAGATCCCAGCCTGAACATGGATCTGTCGTGGTTAAGTTACCTTCGCCAATACCACCAAACAGTTCTGGAATATTCGGAACTCGGAAAGCTGTCGAATATGTGGAACGGAATTTCAAACCCTCATGAACCGTCCAATGGAGGCCGACCTTATAATTGCCATCACTTCCGAAGGTATCGTAGTCCGAAAAACGATAAGCAAGATCCACAGTCACTAAATCCGCGAAGCTCCGTTCAGCCAAGACAGGAATTGAGGTTTCGACATAAGCTTCAGAGACCGTATACTGACCGCTCAAGGGCTCCTGGCGGTTGGTATTCATGATACCCGCAACCACCGAGGAATCAGGGTCGCGCCAACCACGCTCTTTACGATGTTCGATACCAAAAGCAACTGGGATTGCACCCATGCGAGTCTCGAATAAATCGCCGGTGATATTTGCAGTGAAGCTGCGCTGTTCGTTGCCACCGGTATTATTGATACGGAACAAGATATAATCGAGCGCTTCTTGTGAAATATTGCCAAATCCCAACAAATCAGCACAGGGGACTCCCGCACCACAGGTGGTGGGATTAATGGCACGCCCCAAACGCTCAAGATTTACAATATTTGTGCTGGCATCATCGCCCGTGGTACGGCCCAAATTATAGGCAACTTCCCAATTCCAATGATCACGCCATAGCCCATTTAGACCTGCGACAACGCGGAAAGTATGTACGTCTTGCTCAAAACCACGACCACCTGCTTCGTCGAGCCGTCTTTGCACAATACGGATTGACTCACCCGTGGGGTTATCGGGGTGATCCGCTGCATAATTGATGTCACGAATCGTGCCCGGCGCGCCAATTTGGTTCGAGCGGCGGTTATTATAAAGCACTTCTGTGAAAGCGTAGGTTTCATCGCCAATTCGGTAATCACCAAAGCCTGAAAAACTTAGGGTTTGAACCGGATTCACGGCATTCAAAAATGGATTCGAATTGACGTTATGAATAGCCGCACTGTAGGGTTCAAAACCTTTGGGGTCACCACCCGGAGTTTGGTTAAAGTTAATTTGTTGCCCTGTGTTCGGCCCGCTCGTGTACACAGCGCGACCACCCGGTGTCGAGGCGCTACCAAAACAACCGAGTTCGCCAGGAGCTACCTCGCGTAAGGCACAAGGCGCTCGGTCAGCCATGTTAACCGCTTCTGTTGAGCGATAACTTAAGGTTGTAGTTAAGCGCCCACGGTCTGATTGTGTGCCGAACATCAAGTTCAGAGAGGTTTCCTCGCCATCAGATTCATCACTGGTAGCAAAGCGACCTTCCACCATCACACCCTCGAAGTTTTTACGGGTAATGATGTTCACCACACCAGCAACTGCATCAGCACCGTAAATAGCTGAGGCACCATCTTTGAGTACCTCAACGCGCTCGATCATACTGACCGGGATGGTGTTTAAATCGACAGCAGCATTAGCCCCTGTACCACCATTCACCATTCTGCGACCATTTAACAGAACAAGCGTGCGGTTCACACCAAGTCCACGCAAATTGATTTGTGCAGTTCCCCAACCACCACCAGTCCAATACGCGCTCGTTTGATTTCCGCCAAAACCCGCGGAAGCGGACATTTGTTGCAACAGCAACTCCATCGATGTTACTCCAGAAAGCTCGATATCTTCGGCAGTAAAAACCTGGATGGGCGCAGAGCTCGATGCTTCAGCTCGCTGAATACGAGAACCTGTCACCGAAATTCGCTCGACACGTTGATCCTCAACCATCGTATCCTGAGCCTCTTGTGCGCACACGATGCCAGGTGCAACGCTAACTGCAACCGCCATAGCAACGAGTGATAACTTATGCATTTTCATGTTTCCTCCGGTATATGCCTTTGTTGTTTTTATGTGCAATCTATTGATAGCAGCAAACCACTTGTATATGCAACTTCTTTATCTTGCTTTGCCACATTCAAATTATTGATTTTAATTATTTTTATAAACATAGGAGGCTCCCAAGAAGATCATCCCTGACCTCTTGTATACTTAATAACCAAAACTAAATGGCTGAATTTCTCGCATTTAATCGCTGGTGATGCACATTCCTCTGACTTAGTTGTATTGAATACTTATATTACTTTTTAGAATTAAAATTTATTTCTTAAATCAAAATGATTTAATAAGAGCGCTCTTTCGGTACCGTTTCCCGTCGCAAAAGAGCGCTTATTCTCTTATCGCATGCGCCATTCCTCGCGCCAGCTATACAACACCGGAACCACAAACATGCTGAGCACCACAAAGGTCAATCCACCGACTGTCGGAATCGCCATAGGTATCATTAAATCCGCCCCCCTCCCTGTTGCGGTCAGCACGGGGAAAAGCGCCAATATTGTGGTTGCACTGGTCATCATGCAGGGCCGAACACGCTGCAACCCCGCCTCGACCACGCGGTTGCGAATGGATTCGACGGTATCAGTTACTCCTTCCTCGAAGCACTGTTTGAGGTACGTAGCCATGACCACGCCGTCATCTACTGCAATCCCAAACAGGGCCAAGAACCCAACCCATACCGCTACGCTTAGGTGTGTCACCTGGAATTGGAAGATCTCGCGTAAGGGCACGCCTTGCGTAATGCCCGGGATGGTGAAATTGGCAAACCAGCTTTGGCCATACAGATAGAGCATGATGAAACCACCTGACCAAGCGACCGCAATACCCGAAAAGACCATCAACGCGGTGCTCACCCGCTTAAACTGCAGGTACAGCAAAATGAAGATCAAGGTGAGCGACAGTGGAATCACAATTTGCAGGGTTTCCATCGCACTTTGTTGCTGTTGATAACTGCCGGCGAAGGTATAACTTACACCTGTGGGCAGTCGCAGTTCGCCAGACTCGCGTGCTTGCTCAAGGTAGGCTCTTGCCGCCTCAACGGCATCCACATCACCAAAACCAGCCGCGGCACCGAAGGTTACATAAGCGGTCAGGAAGGTATTCTCGGACCGAATCATTTGCGGTCCTCGGGCAAATTCAATGTTCGCCAACTCGCTTAATGGAATTTGCGCACCATTCGCAGCTGTCACCAAGATAGAGGCCATCGCATCAGGATCATCGCGTAATTCACGCTGATAGCGCACACGCACTGGATAGCGCTCGCGACCCTCGACGGTGGTGGTTACCTCGACCCCTCCGATCGCCGCCGCAATGGTGTTTTGCACCGCGTTAATACTCAGTCCATAACGTGCGATGCGTTCACGGTCGAGCAGCACCTCAAGGTAGGGGCTACCCACGACACGTTCAGCACTCACCGAGTTATGATTTACGCCTGGCGCATTGCGCAATGCTTGCTCAATGTCCAAAGCCGCTTGTTCTAAGGTTGCCAAATCAGGGCCTTGAACTTTAACGCCCATCGCCGCACGCATCCCCGTTTGTAACATGAGCTGACGCGTTTCAATCGGTTGTAAGCGAGGCGCTGAAGTAACCCCCGGGACGTCGGCAGCAAGGACGATTTCATCCCAGATGTCACGGGGTGACTGAATATGGTCGCGCCATTGACGGTAGGGGAGTCCACGTCGGTCCTCGATCAGCTGGCCTTGCCGATCGCGCACAAAATCTCCGTTACGATCGACCCGGAAGTTTAGACGTCGACCTTGCGCGTCAGTCTTAAACTCACTCTTATAGGTGATCACTGTTTCGATCATCGAAACAGGTGCAGGGTCTAATGCCGTGTCTGCGCGCCCTATCTTACCCACCACGGTCTCCACTTCTGGAATCGCAGCAATCGCCTGATCCTGCATAGACAGCACATCGAGTGCTTCCCCAATCGACGCGTGTGGCATCGTGGTTGGCATCAGAAGGAATGCCCCTTCATCCAGCGACGGCATGAACTCTCGTCCAAGCCCCGGGACAGTGGCCAAGCCTGCGGCAATCACGAGCGCTGGCACGGCAAGGAAGATAGCCTTAAACCGCAAACACCAACGTAGCATGGGTTCATAGAAGCGAATGATCAGCGTGAAAGAACCGACGACGAAGGCGAACATCAATATCACAAAGAGCAGATTGCGTAAGCTACCTGCGTTGGGTCCGAGCGGTTCCCAAAGATTGGCTAAGAAGATCAGTACGCTCATGGAAAGCAACCCGTACACAACACGGTAAGCGCTTTGCCGTTGCGCCAGCCACAGATCTATACCACGCAGCCTATCGCTCAATAAGAAGCGTAGAAGCACGGGAATCAGCACCAGAGCCAAAACAATCGCCGCGAGCAACACCAAGGTTTTAGTGTAGGCAAGTGGCGCAAAGAGCTTGCCTTCGGCTCCTGTCATGGTAAATACCGGCAAGAAGCTGATCACTGTGGTGGCGATCGCAGTGGTGACTGCTGGCCCCACCTCTTTAGTGCTCTTTAGAATGGTTTGCTGGATGCTTTCATCGAGCCCTTGTTGGCGTCTACGCAGCACATTATCGGTCACGATAATGCCCATATCCACAATGGTCCCTATCGCGATTGCGATACCTGCCAACGCCACGATATTTGCTTCTACACCTAGTAAGCGCATACAAATAAAGGTCAACAGCACGGCCAACGGCAACATTGCAGCGACTGTCAGCGCTGCGCGAACATGTAAAAGCATAAGCAACACAACGGCAGCTGTAATCAGTAATTGCTGCGTCAACGCATCGCTTAAGGTCCCTAAAGTCTCCATGATCAGGTTAGAGCGGTCGTAAAAAGGTACCACAGTGACTTGGCTTAGATTCAGCCACTCTGGCCAGCGGTCCTGTGGATGTTGTTGTAACCATGTGGTCCATGCTTGTTGTGCATGGTCGTCAAAGCGCAAAGTACCGCTGGTATAGTTCGGTAAACCTTGTGCTTGACCGAAGCGCTGTACTTCAGTTGGGCCGACTTGCGACCAATCAATGACGGCCCGCGCAGGCAACGAAGGCGCAATTTCATCCAATCGTTGCTTGGTGTTCTCGATCGCAGCGAGTGGGTTAAAGCCCTCTCGCACGGTCACAATTCCCCCGACCGCTTCAGCGCCCGCTACATCCAGCGCACCGCGACGCTCTGCTGGGCCAAGCCCCACCGTTGCCACATCAGCAACTCGAATGGGAATGTTGTCTGTACCTAAACGAACTACAGCTTGCTCAATGTTAGCCAGAGTTCGAATAAAGCCAATACCACGCACGATGTACTCGACTTGGTTAATCTCGGTAGTGCGCGCGCCTATGTCGAGGTTGGCCTCGGCAACTGCGACCATGACTTGTTCAAGACTGACATCGTAATAACGTAACGCATCTGGATCGACATCAATCTGATATTCGCGCACAAAACCGCCGACTGACGCGACTTCGCTAACGCCTTCGGCAGCAAGTAACCCGTAACGAACAAACCAATCTTGGATTGAACGTAATTCATCCAAATCCCAACCACCGATGGGATCTCCCTGCGGATCGCGTCCCTCTAATGTGTACAAGAACACCTGCCCTAAACCGGTCGCATCGGGCCCTAATGCCGGCTGCACACCCTCTGGTAAGGTTCCTGCGGGCAAGCTCGAGAGTTTTTCGAGAATCCGCGCACGCGACCAATAAAATTCGATGTCATCATGAAAAATAATCGAAATGGTCGAAAAACCAAACATCGACAAGGTGCGCACATCCTTCACCCCAGGCACGCCCATGAGCTGGACGGATAGTGGGTAGCTCACTTGGTCTTCGACATCCTGTGGCGAGCGGCCCGGCCAATCGGTGTAAACGATTTGCTGGTTTTCACCGATATTGGGGATTGCATCCACCGCCACAGGTGACCGCGGTAATGAACTATCGGAAGGGAATGGCGAGACAATCAAGCCCGCAACAACAATCACCACACTTAACAGGGCGACGATTAACTTATTTTCAAGCACCCAACGGATCATGACGATTGCTCCTCAAACCGCTCTAATTCGTCTCCGCAGCGCAACATGCTGGCACCGAAATACGGGTTCAGTAATCCTGAGCTTGGTTGCAACCAATGCGCGCCTTGACCGCGACGTACCATAGGGCAATACATCAAATAGATGGTGTTAGGTAACACCCCGGCTTCAGCGAGCGCGATCATGCCTTGGGAGTGGGCGAAGAATTGATCACGTGCTGTGTTGATATTTCCTATGTGATGCGCGTGGCCCTTTCCGGTCGCCAATAGCTCGTATACAGCCTCACTCGCGGCTGGCCACTGCGTCGCATCAAGCGCTGCGAAGAAGATTTCCGCACTGCTCTGCCATGCCGATAAGTCATCGGAATGTAAGGCCTCCCACATGCCCATATAAGCATCCGTAACCGCGGATAAATCAACTTGCGAGAAATCACCAGTCACCGCGAGCTCGTCCATGGCTGCCATCTCATGCGCCCCGTGATCATTGTGTTGCGCATGTGCATCATGACCATGACCGTGATCATGTCCCTGATCGTGCCCACCAGCGTGCTCACCCTCGGGCGACATCATGCTCGGACGACCTTGTAACTGCAATTCACTATCAATCCGGAACGCACCTCGGCTAACAATAGTGTCGCCTTCTTCAAGCCCATCTATAACTTCAAAACGGTCGCCAAAGCGTTGCCCCAATTCCACTGTACGTGGTGCAAAACGTCCTTCGCCGAGGGCAACATAGACCACTGCTCGACGCCCTGTAAGGAGCGCTGCCGAAGTAGGTATGGTTAATTTGTCTGACTGAGTAATGTGTACCTCGGCTCGGGTAAAGCCTCCCGCACTGAGCGCCTGCTCACCAACCTCTAACGCCACACGTACCGTGCGCGTGCGTCGCTCTGGGTCAATCCGCGGAGCAATTGAGATCACTTCGCCATGCAACATTTCACGCTGGCCTTGCACAGAAAACTCCAGATACTGGCCTACCTGTATCGCACCTAAATCTCGCTCAAATACTTCGAACAATGCCCACATGCGTTGCTCGTCTGCGAGTTCAACAATGACATCACCGGTGTTGACATAATCACCTTGACTCACATTACGGGTGACCACTAAACCAGCCGTAGGAGCGTGGATGGTAATGCGATCACGTGCTTCACCGCGTGTGATGACGGCATCGATCTGCTCGTTCGATAAGCCCAATAAGCGCAAACGCTCTCTTGCAGCGCGTAAGGTGGTCGCCTGGGAATCGCGCAAGAACGCTGGTGCATCTTGATTGGCTTGCCGGGTCGCCTGCAAAAGCTCTTGCTGGGCAACAAACAATTCGGGGCTGTAGAGCTCCACAAGACGTGCACCTGCTTCAACATAGGCGCCGGTATAATTGACATAAAGACGCTCAATCCGCCCACCGGTCCACGCACTGATGCTGGTTAAGGCGCGCTCATCAAACTCTAGTTGCCCACTTAAACGGATGACCTGTTCTGCATCACCACGCCGAACCGGCTCAGTTTGCACACCAAGCAACGCTAAAGCGCGTCCAGAGAATTCGATTTCGGTTGGGCCTTCTCCACCACGACCGCCACTGACCGGTATCAGCTCCATACCACAAATCGGACAGCGGTCATTTGGGTCCGTACTGCGAAATGTAGGGTGCATAGAACAGGTGTATTCCTGTGTTTCAGCGGAAAACGCGGCAGCAAGGTCATGGTCATGACCTGTATGATCTTCATGATTTGCATGGGCCGCATGATCGGCATGGCCAGCATGTTGGTGACCCGGTGTCTGCATTGCCAAACCCAACGCCAGTGTGCCTGCAGTGATCACTACAAAGCCTGTAGCAACCCATTGAACAGTTGTAAGTTTTTTCATAAATTTAGTCCACCTCGTGCACGGGCACGATCAGTGCCTGAATAGTTGCAAGGGCCGCTAGCTGGTTAGCTAGCGCGCGACGGTACGCAAGCGAGAAACCAAGCCACTCTTGTTGGCTTGTCACAACATCGGCGTAGGTCGCATTATTGTTAGTGTATTTAGCAAGCACGGAAGCCAAGGCTTGTTCGGCGCGCTGCACAAGCACATCTCCGTACAATGCGCGATTACGTTCCGCCTCACGCCATTCAAATAACGCAATGCTAAGTGCCGCTTGAGCATCCAGACGTGCAGCTTCAAGGCGTGCTAAGCCACCTTGAAAATTTGCATCGGCAGCAGCGCGTTGCGCGCGATAATTATTCCGCCAAATAGGCAGCGAAACAGATACCATACCGGCGGTCGTACCGTCGCCCATATCTGTATCCATATACTCCATACCTACCATCAGGCGCGGCAAGCCCGCTGTGCCTGCCACATCACGAGCTACTTGCAAGGCTTCCAGCTCGTATTGCGTGGCGCGTAGCCCAGCGTTTTGCTCTTGCACCAGTTGGTATAAATCGCTGATTTCCGCCGGCAAGGCGGCAAATTCGGCATGGGTTTGCTCAAGGTCAAAGTGGTCAGGTAAGGCAGCACGTGCATCACGTCCTAGAGCACCATTTAGGCGAGCCTGCTGTGACGTTTGTGCCGCTTGCAGATTATCTAACTCACTGCGTGCCTCATCGAGGGCGTTTTGTGCTCGTAGTAAATCGCTCATCGCCGCACTTCCGGCAGCATATTGTTGCTCAACCACAGCGACAAAATGCTCTTGAATTACGACCAACTCCCGCTGTAATGCCACACTGTCTCGCACATAGAGATACTCGCTAAAAGCTGCAACGACATTCGCTGCCACATCAGCTTGTGCTTGTGCTAATTGCGCTTTGGCCGCGCGTAATGTAGCTTTGCCCTGTTCGATAGCCATACTGCGGCGATTGAATACAGGGATCTCTTGGCTAAGGCCTAGGGTTCGGTAACCGGTATCATTCAACCCTTGGGTCAAGGTAAACTCGGGGTCCATGAACGCACCTGCGCTAATTAATTCAGCCCTTGCGCTCTCTACATCGGCTAAGGCCGCTTGAACCGCAGGATGATAAGACTGAGCTTGCTGAATGAGCGCGCGCATATCGGCGTCTACAGGAACAACCCATGCACGCGCCCGATTTTCAGTGGTCGAGGAGGCGTAGATCGCATCGTAATCTGGCTGATAACTCGCACAGCCACTGACAAGAAATGCTAAAGCGCATAGCGAAGCAAATCTAAAACAGCGCTTGGTCTGTGCAAATGCAGAGTGAAACCGCATAAAAAACTCCTGAAAAGCTATCTAAGTCGTCGTGCTTCGCAGCAAAGCGAAAATCACGACCCAATAAGTCGATAGATTCAGGCAATAATAGGTGGCGGAGTGGGTTGTCCGTTAAGAAGCGTGTAGAACGAGGGTGTTGCGTTCATTGCTGAAGCAAAATGTGGAGCTTGGAGCCAAGAAAAGGCGGTCAACGCGGCGCTACAACCATGACCGCTCATGGCGCAATGGCCACAATCGGTACCGCAAAAACTCGCGCAATCCAGTGCTTCATCGCAACAATCTTCTGGCGCAGCCAGATCATTGGCTGCCGCCGCATAATGGGCGCGTACTTCTGCAAGTCGCGCAGCCATTTGTTCGCAATGGTCTTGATCACTTGCATTCTTTGGCATGACGACTTGCGCTGCGCTCATGTTATCATGGTCCATCACGACGCTGCCGTTACCGGAAAACGGTAACAACAGAAGCGTTGTCATAATGAACCAAACGATAGCGCGTTGCATAACTTAAGCAGGTCATCCTTTAGTAAACGAATCATATCAATATACTGAGTTGCAAAAGGATTGCAAGATCAAGTTGTGTATACAAGATAAAGTTGTGTATACAAGATAAAATTACAGCCATCGAACAGGGCGGGAACATACTTTGTTTGAAAATCAACCAAACAATATTTCTGCCCTAAATTTATCATCCCAATAGGCTCGTTGTCTTTTTCCTGCCACGCTGTCTTTCAGCGGGTGAGCCTTGATAAGATTGAGCAGAGCTCGCCTAAATAAGGACTGCTTGTCTTTAACTGCATTTGCTCAAGCGCCAGAGCAGTTATTTCTTCTAAAGACCAGCCCGCGACCGTTGTTTTGTCCAGGATCTCTACCCGTTTTAGCTGCTGAAACAACTCGCCTATATCAGGCATAAGTTCATTGCCTGCAGGCAGGTGAAGCCTTCCTTTATGTTCATTTGGGACCTGATGTAACAACGGTTGTGTTGCGGTGCAAAGCACCGCTGTTGTTTTACAATGCGCTGCCAGAAAATTAAGCGAGTTATTAAATAAATGAATGCAGTTAATTGGCAGGGTTTGGATCTCATCAAACACAATCACACTATTGGCCAGTTGATGTAACCGCCTGACACCACGGGTACCACCACTTAGCAAGGTTTCCAAAAACTGCACCATAGTGGTGAGTACGATAGGCGCGTCCCAGTTTTCACTCACCAACTTACTATGCCAGGTTTGCGGGTTTATCAGCAGCAAATTGCCGGCATTGCTAATGGCACCCTGCTGATGAATACTACTAGCCGCCATTTTATGATACTGGATGAGCCAGAGTGGTTTATCAGCACGCTGCGTTCGGCGTTACAGGAGTAAGCTGATTATGTTAATTATCCTGGAACAACAGTTACAACCCGATGTTAGCGCTGCCATCGCCGGCGATATGCAGGCCTTTAGCCGCCTGGTACAGCGCTGCCAAAATGGTATTAGCAGTATTGCACTGGCGATCGTGAAAGATTTAGATGCCAGTGAAGAAGTCTGTCAGCAGGTATTTATTGCTGCCTGGCAGCAACTGAACAGCCTGCAGAATCCGGCCAGCTTTTTGCCCTGGCTGCGCCAGATCACCCGTTATCGCGCCTATAGCTATCTGCGCGAACAACGGGAGAAAGCCGCACAGAGTGCAGCGGCAAAACGGCAGTATCGCAATAATCTGCTCTGGTGTTGGTTTGGCATGCTCGGTGGTGCGACAGCCGGCTTTGCTGGCTTGATAGCAGGGCTAGTTAAAAACGGCCGCTGGTTTTGGGGCTAAAAAAACGCCGGCATCAGCGCCGGCGTTTTTAATGCAGAATTTAAAACTTACAGATACTGTACGTCCGTGATTTCATATTCCACCACGCCTTTGGGCGTCGTAATATTAACCACTTCATCTGCTGTTTTGCCAATCAGGCCACGGGCGATCGGTGAATTCACCGAAATCAGATTATTTTTAATATCCGCTTCGTCATCACCGACAATGCGGTAGGTCACTTCTTCATCCGTATCCAGATTCAGAATGGTGACGGTAGCGCCAAAGATCACCTTGCCGCTATTTGGCAGCTTGGTCACATCAATGATTTGCGCATTGGACAACTTGGCTTCAATATCCTGAATGCGGCCTTCAATAAAACCCTGCTGTTCACGGGCGGCATGATACTCAGCGTTTTCTTTTAAATCGCCATGCGCACGCGCTTCGGCAATCGCCAGGATCACCGCCGGGCGCTTTACCGTTTTTAGCTCGTTCAGCTCAGCGCGCAGTGCTTCTGCGCCCTGAACTGTCATCGGGATTAAACTCATCCGTTAACTCTCTTATGCAATTCCTGTACAGATACGACATTAGCAAAAGCACTGGCCGCATTGGCTTTTACCGTAGCAAAAGCGGCATTCAGCGTTGTCGTGTAGTTTACCTTATGCTGTAAGGCGCCACGACGCAGCATTTTGGAGTCTTCTATGGCCTGGCGCCCTTCGGTGGTATTTACCACATAGCTGTATTCACCGTTTTTAATCCGGTCCAGCATATTCGGACGACCTTCGAACACTTTATTGACTACACGGCACTCAATACCGGCTGCTTTTAAGGCTGCTGCCGTACCGCCACTGGCATCCAGTTCAAAACCAGATTCCACCATACGTTTAGCTAACTCAACCACGCGCACTTTATCGCTGTCGCGTACAGAAAGCAAGGCACGGCCACCGGTCGGGATCACAATGCCACAGCCCAGTTCCGCTTTCGCAAAGGCCTCTTCGAAGGTATTACCTACCCCCATTACTTCACCGGTAGAACGCATTTCCGGGCCAAGGATCGGATCGACGCCCGGGAATTTATTAAACGGGATCACCACTTCTTTTACCGAGAAGTACGGTGGGATAATCTCTTTGGTAATGCCCTGCTCTGCCAGCGAACGGCCTGCCATGCAGCGGGCACCGACTTTGGCTACGGCAACACCGGTGGCTTTCGAGACGAACGGCACGGTGCGGGCAGCACGCGGGTTAACTTCAATTAAGTACACTTCGCCATCTTTGACTGCGAACTGGGTATTCATCAGGCCAACTACGCCCAGCTCCAGTGCCAGTTTACGGACCTGCTCACGCATCAGATCCTGAATTTGCTGCGACAAGCTATGTGGTGGCAGCGTACAAGCCGAGTCACCTGAATGCACACCGGCTTGTTCGATATGTTCCATAATGCCGCCAATCACGACCTCTTTACCGTCACAGATGGCATCGATATCAACTTCAATAGCATCATCCAGGAAGTTATCCAGCAGTACCGGCGAGTCATTGGATACGCTTACGGCTTCATTCATATAACGGCGCAGATCCTGCTCGTCATAAACGATTTCCATTGCCCGGCCGCCCAGTACATAAGACGGGCGCACCACCATCGGATACCCAATTTCCGGCGCTTTGGCCAGAGCTTCATCAAAGCTGGTAACAGTGACGTTTTTCGGTTGCTTTAAGCCTAAGCGGTTAACTGCCTGCTGGAAACGCTCACGGTCTTCAGCGCGGTCAATTGCATCCGGAGAAGTACCAATAATTGGTACGCCGTTCGCTTCTAAGGCGCGGGCTAATTTTAGTGGTGTTTGGCCACCGTACTGCACAATCACACCTTTTGGCTGTTCTTTGCGCACGATTTCCAGTACATCTTCCAGCGTGATTGGTTCGAAATACAGCCGATCTGAGGTGTCGTAATCAGTAGAAACGGTTTCCGGGTTACAGTTCACCATAATGGTTTCGTAACCGTCTTCGCGCAGCGCTAAGGCCGCGTGCACACAGCAATAGTCAAATTCGATACCCTGGCCGATACGGTTCGGGCCGCCACCGATAATCATAATCTTATCGCGGTTACTTGGCGCCGCTTCACACTCTTCGTCGTAGCTGCTGTACATATAAGCGGTGTTAGAGGCAAATTCCGCCGCACAGGTATCAACCCGCTTATACACCGGGTGAATATTGTAGCTGTAGCGCTTTTTGCGTACTTCAGTTTCACTGACGCCAAGCACTTCCGCAATGCGCTTGTCGGCAAAGCCTTTGCGTTTTAAGCGGGCAATCCGGGTTTCGTCGAGCGCAGCAAAGCCGTCAACACTCAGCGCTTGCTCTTCTTTTACCAGATCTTCAATTTGCACCAGGAACCAGGGGTCGATTTTGGTCAGATTAAAGATCTCGTCCATGCTCATACCAAAGCGGAAAGCATCGGCGATATACCAAATACGGTGCGCGCCCGGCTCGCGCAGTTCACGGATAATCTTTTCTTTGGCTTCCGAGGCATTGATATCAATGATCGGATCTAAACCTGAGACACCAATCTCTAAACCACGCAGGGCTTTTTGCAATGATTCCTGCTGGTTACGACCGATGGCCATTACTTCACCCACTGATTTCATCTGGGTAGTTAAGCGATCGTTGGCGCCAGCAAATTTTTCAAAGTTAAAGCGCGGCACCTTGGTAACGACGTAATCGATACTTGGCTCGAATGACGCCGGGGTAACACCACCGGTAATATCGTTCGCCAGTTCATCCAGGGTATAACCTACCGCCAGCTTGGCCGCTACTTTGGCGATTGGGAAGCCAGTGGCTTTTGAGGCCAGTGCTGATGAGCGCGATACCCGCGGGTTCATTTCGATAATGACCATCCGGCCATCGACCGGGTTAATCCCGAACTGTACGTTCGAGCCACCGGTTTCAACACCGATTTCACGCAGTACCGCCAACGAGGCGTTACGCATAATCTGGTATTCTTTGTCAGTCAGGGTTTGCGCCGGCGCTACGGTGATCGAGTCACCGGTGTGAACGCCCATCGGATCGAAGTTTTCAATCGAACAAACGATAATGCAGTTATCGTTCTTGTCGCGCACCACTTCCATCTCGTACTCTTTCCAACCGATTAACGACTCGTCAATCAGCAGCTCTTTGGTCGGCGACAGATCCAGACCACGGGTACAGATTTCTTCAAATTCTTCACGGTTATAGGCAATACCGCCACCTGAGCCACCCATGGTGAATGACGGGCGGATAATACAAGGGAAACCGATCGTTTCCAGTACCTGATAGGCTTCTTCCATCGAGTGGGCTAAACCAGCGCGTGGACAGGCTAAACCGATAGAGCGCATGGCTTTATCGAAGCGGCTACGATCTTCAGCTTTATCAATGGCATCCGCCGTGGCGCCGATCATTTCGACGTTGTATTTCGCCAGTACACCGTGACGCTCTAAATCCAGCGCGCAGTTCAGTGCTGTCTGGCCACCCATGGTCGGCAGTACAGCGCACGGGCTCTCTTTTTCGATAATCTTTTCTACTACCTGCCAGTGGATTGGCTCGATATAGGTGGCGTCGGCCATTTCCGGATCGGTCATAATGGTGGCCGGGTTAGAGTTCACAAGAATAACGCGGTAGCCTTCTTCTTTTAAAGCTTTACAGGCTTGAGCGCCTGAGTAGTCAAACTCACAGGCCTGGCCGATAACGATTGGGCCAGCGCCTAAGATCAGAATACTTTTAAGGTCGGTACGTTTTGGCATTGCAGTAGATCTCCGTAATTCTCTTTGCTTAGGCTTTTTGCATCAGCGCGATAAAGTGGTCGAACAGCTCTGAGGCTTCGTGCGGGCCTGGGCTCGCTTCCGGGTGGCCTTGAAAACTGAATGCCGGTTTATCAGTACGGTGGATCCCTTGCAGGGTGCCGTCGAATAACGATTTATGGGTAGCGCGTAAGTTAGCCGGTAAACTGGCTTCTTCTACCGCAAAACCGTGGTTCTGCGCAGTAATCAGCACCCGTTTGGTGTCCAAGTTTTGTACCGGGTGGTTACCACCATGATGGCCTAACGCCATTTTTACCGTCTTAGCGCCGCTGGCCAGGGCCAGTAACTGGTGACCTAAGCAGATACCAAAGATCGGAATATCGGTCTCTAAAAAGGCTTTAATGGCTTCGATAGCATAGGTACAAGGTGCCGGGTCACCCGGGCCATTAGATAAGAAAATACCATCCGGGTTTAAGGCCAGTACGTCAGCAGCAGGGGTTTGCGCCGGTACTACGGTCAGTTTACAACCGCGGTCCGCTAACATACGCAGGATGTTACGTTTCACGCCAAAGTCATACGCTACGACATGGAAGCGCTCGGCGGCAGCGGCCTGATGGCCCACGCCCAGCTGCCAGCTACCTTCGGTCCACTGATAAGGTACGCTGACAGTGACTTCTTTTGCCAAATCCATCCCCGATAAACCCGGAAAGCCTTTGGCGAGTTGCAGTGCTTTAGCTTCATCCAGATTATCACCGGCCATAATGCAGCCATTCTGGGCGCCTTTTTCACGCAGGATCCGGGTTAATTTGCGGGTATCGATATCGGCGATGCCGAGAATATTGTTGTTTTGTAAATATTGACTAAGAGAGAGTTGGTTGCGGAAATTGCTGGCTAACAGCGGGAGGTCACGGATGATCAGGCCTTTTGCCCAAATCTTACCGGATTCCTCATCTTCCTCATTGGTTCCGGTATTGCCAATATGAGGATAGGTAAGAGTCACAATTTGTTCTGCGTATGAGGGGTCAGTTAAAATTTCCTGATACCCGGTCATCGAGGTGTTAAATACTACCTCACCAACAGAAACTCCTTCGGCGCCAATGGCTGTACCGCGAAATACGGTGCCGTCTTCCAGTACGAGCAGGGCGGACTTAGTCAAAATAACCTCCAAACAGCAAAAAACGGGCGAAAACCAGTGGCGTTTTACAACCCGTTTTGACCTAAAATTCTGATACCCGTATTTACCGTGCGCTAACAGTTCCCGGTAATGATAACAAAACCAGGAAATCTTCGAGCGTACGGGCAAACCTGCTTATTTTAGGTGATAAGCGCTAATTTGGCTATGACTATTTTTTGTTTTTACAAAAATAGCGGCTTTAACACGTTTTTTTGTTAAATGCCGCAAAAGTTTAATCTAACTTTGGCAAACCTAGCACTTGTTGCATGGTATAAAGTCCTGGCTGCTTATTTTGCAACCATAAAGCAGCGCGCAGTGCGCCTTGCGCAAAGGTGTTACGGCTTGATGCTTTGTGGGTGATTTCCAGCCTTTCGCCAAGATCTGCAAACAGCGCGGTGTGATCGCCAATAATGTCGCCGCCCCTTACTGTAGCAAAGCCAATAGTTTGTTGCGGCCGTTCTCCAATCATGCCTTCGCGACCATAGACGGCAACCTCGTTCAGGTTACGGCCAAGGCTACGGGCAATGCTGGCACCTATCGCCATGGCGGTACCCGATGGCGAGTCCTTTTTAAAACGGTGGTGCGCTTCGATAATCTCAATATCCGCCGTATTCCCCATCACCCTGGCGGCAGTTTGAGCCAGATGTAGCAGCAAATTCACGCCGACACTCATATTGGGCGCCCAGACAATCGGGATCTGTGTGCTGGCTTGTTGAATCAGCTGATACTGGGCATCGGTTAAGCCGGTGACGCCAATCACCATGGCTTTACGTTCAGCCACGCAGAGTGCCAGCTGGGCTAACATCGGCTCGGGCATGGTAAAATCGACCCAGACGTCAGCTTGCTGCACTGCCGCGGCGGCAGTAGCGCTTAGCGCCAGCCCGATTTTACCGCAGCCGGCCAGCTCTCCTGCATCAAGACCTATTAACTCTGAACCTGCTCTCACCGTTGCCGCAGCGAGCTGTAATTGCTGTTCTTTTGCTACCGTCACCAAAGCCCGGCCCATACGGCCATTGGCACCAAAGATCCCAATTGAGGTCATATTATGCTCTGCACTCTTCAATCAATCATTGTTCTTAATGGCCGCTATTAGACCAAAAGCCGGCAGATTACAAAAGCAAAACAGCCGTCTTTAAGGAAAAACGGCTGTTTATTCTAAGTTACAGCGCCCGTTGCAGGATACTGCGGCTCACTTCCGGCGTGATATCCCGGTGTTCGCCGAGCTTAATCATCTTATGCTGCACCAGTTTGTCGACCAGCTTATCGACGGCATCGGCTTTGATACCATAGTCAGCCAGACGGGTAGGTACGCCCATCCGCTCAAAGAATTGCCGGGTGTGGCTGATGGCCTCGTCAATCAGCCGCTCTTGGTCCTGATGCTGTAGTTGCCAGACCCGCTGACCATATTGCAGTAACTTGGCGCCTTTAGTGGCGCGTTGTTGCTGCATCAGTGCCGGTAACACTATCGCCAGGGTTTGTGCATGATCCAAGCCATAGAGCGCAGTAATTTCATGGCCAATCATATGAGTGGCCCAATCCTGCGGCACGCCCTGGCCAATCAGGCCATTCAGTGCCATGGTCGCGGCCCACATCACATTAGCGCGCACGTCATAGTTTTCTGGTTCCGCCAACGCTTTCGGGCCCTCTTCAATCAGGGTTTGCAGTAAGCCTTCAGCAAAACGGTCCTGTACCGGTGCATTGACCGGATAGGTCAGATACTGCTCCATCACATGCACAAAAGCATCAACCACGCCATTGGCAACCTGCTTCGGTGGCAAACTGTACGTGACAGTCGGATCCAAAATAGCAAATTGCGGGAACACCAGCTCACTGCTAAAGGCCAGTTTTTGCTGGGTTTCATAGCGGGTTACGACTGAATTGCCATTACTCTCCGAGCCAGTCGCCGGCAGCGTCAGTACACAACCCAGCGGCACTGCCGTTGTGACCTTGGCACCCTTGGCCAGAATATCCCAGGGATCGCCGTTAAATACGGCGGCAGCGGCAACAAATTTGGCGCCATCAATTACGCTGCCACCGCCGACCGCCAGAATATACTCAACTCCCTGCTCTTTCACTAACGTCGTTGCCCGCATCAGGGTTTCAAAAGCCGGATTTGGCTCAACGCCGGCAAATTCAATAAAACTGACGTCAGCCAGAGCCTTGGCCACTTGCTGATAAACGCCGTTACGCTTGATTGAGCCACCGCCATAGATCAGCAGTACCTTTTTATCTTTGGGTAACAGATTAGTCAGCTCGCTGATCTGATCTTTACCAAACACAATACGGGTGGGATTTTGATAGGAAAAATTAAACATGCACAGGCTCCATAGCGGCATAGTTAAACACCCTTATGCTATGGGGCTACGGGGGTTCTGGATCAAGTCAGAAGTCCGTTAAAGCACATATTGTATTTAGTAAAAAGGCCCACGTAAGGTTTTGACTTGTTGCTCCAGATACGCCGCTGTTGCTTCGGCGGGTGGTACCGCTGTGCCAGCCACCAGCTTAACTTTTGACCAGAAGCGCCCTTTAAACTTAAAAGCGCCGTCGCCATGATGACTAAAAAAAGAGCCCCACAGGCCTTGCAGCGCCATCGGAATCACCGGCACCGGGGTTTCGGCGATAATCCGCTCAATGCCAGTGCGGAAAGCATCGATTTCACCATCCTGAGTTAAGCGCCCCTCCGGGAAGATACAGATCAAATTGCCTTCTGAGAGCTCACGCCGAATAGCCGCAAAGGCGGCTTCATACATCTGCTCGTCTTGTTGCTTGCCACAAATTGGGATGGTTTTGGCGGCTTTAAACAGCCAGTTCGCCACCGGGATCTGGTAAATCCCTTTATACATCACAAAACGCACCGGCCGGCGTACTGCACCGCCAATCAACAGCGCATCAACATAGCTAACATGGTTGGCCACCAGTACCGCCGGCCCCACCTCGGGAATATGCTCCAACCCCTGTGCTTTCACCCGGTACATAGTATGGCTAAGCAGATAAATCACAAACCGCAGCACAAACTCCGGCACCGTGCTGTAAACATAGAGCGCAACCACCGCATTCATAATGGCCAGGATCAGAAAATACTCCGGGATACTTAGGCCAAACCCAGCCAGAAATAACATCCCCGCCAGCGCAGCAACCACCATAAAGAGCGCGTTAAAAATATTATTGGCAGCGATCATTCTCGCCCGCTGTGCTGGCTCTGCCCGCTGCTGTAACATTGCATACAGTGGCACAATAAAGAGCCCGCCAAAAACACCAATCAAGGTTAAATCTAAAAGTACCCACCAGCCAAAGGCAGTTGCCAAAAACTGACTTAGCGATAACAACTCAGTTGGCATAACAGCCGGCGTACTAAAATACAAGCTGATACCAAATACTGTCAGACCAACAGAGCCAATGGGTACCAGCCCCAATTCAACTCTTTCGTCGGATAATCGCTCACAAAGCATCGAACCTATACCTACCCCAACCGAAAAGGCCACCAGCAAGGCCGTCACCACAGTATTATCACCGGCTAAATGGCTTTTGGTAAAATTCGGAAACTGGGTCAGATAGCTGGCCCCCAAAAACCAGAACCAGCTAATCGCCATAATCGCCAGATACAGAGTACGGTTTTGATAGCTGATGCGGACGGTTTCCAGGCTTTGCCGCCAGGGCGCAAATTGAAAACGCGGACCGGCAGCGACAGCGCCGACTTCCGGGATCTGTAAACTGGCCAGGTAGCCGAATACAGCAAACAGCACGACTAAACTGCCGATCCATAGCATGGCATTGGCTACGCCGACCAGTAAGCCACCGACGATAGTGCCCAGCAGAATCGCGATAAAGGTCCCCATTTCTACCCAGGCATTACCCGCCAATAGTTGCCGATCCGTTAATAATTGCGGCAGTATCGCGTATTTAACCGGTCCAAAGAACGCCGACTGGCTGCCCATCAGAAATAACAGCCCCAGTAACAGTAAATACTGCTGAAAGAAAAATGCCGCTGCCGCCAATAGCATCAGGCCAATCTCCAGCAATTTTAACCAGCGGATCAGCCGCGTTTTACACACACTATCCGCGAGAGTGCCGGCGGTGGCTGAAAACAGTAAAAAAGGCAGAATAAAGAGCCCGGCGGCCAGATTCATACTGACATCGACACTCCAGGGCATAGCACTGGCCGCACTAAAGGTCAGCAGCAACATCAGTGCATTTTTAAATACATTGTCGTTAAAGGCGCCCAACGCCTGGGTCAAGAAAAACGGCAGAAACCGCTTACTGCCAATGATCTGCTTTGCTGCCATTCGTGCCTCCGCACTATGTCAATAATAATTCTTACCATCTAACAGTATGTTTTTTAGTCGAAATACCCTATGTTAAACAACACAGAGGCAAGCTAACTAAATCATAACCTAAACATGCCTGAATTCACGCCAGATTGACAAGACGTCTGGACATCTATATATTGCGCTGCCATTTTGCTGAGGTTGCTCTAGTGGACACTATCATTACATCCGGCGCGAAGCGCTCATTACTGCCATTACTGTGTTTTGTGCTGCTGTTTTTAGGCAGTGGCCTGTATTTTCAAAGCCAGAATGTCGAGTACGCGTTCTACCAACTGCCTGGTCATGTCGCCATTCTGCCGGCCTTAATACTGGCTGTGTGGCTGCATCGCGCCCCTTTGACGCAATCGATTGACGTTATTATTAAAGGCGCGGGTAATAGCAATATTATTACCATGTGTCTGATCTATTTGCTGGCCGGCGCCTTTGCCAGTGTGGCGACCGCCACTGGTGGCGTCGATGCCGTGGTCAATGCCGGTTTAAGTATTATTCCGCCTGCTTTTATTTTGCCGGGTTTATTTATTATTGCTGCTCTGGTTTCTACCGCGATGGGCACTTCGATGGGGACCATCGGCGCCCTGGCGCCGATAGCCGTGGGTATCGCCAATCAGGCAGAGCTGAACCCTGCTATTGTCGCAGGGGTACTGCTTAGTGGCGCTATGTTCGGTGATAATCTGTCGATTATCTCAGATACCACTATTGCTGCTACCCGCACCCAGGGTGCCAATATGGCTGATAAATTTAAAGAAAATATCAAAATTGCCCTGCCAGCGGCACTGCTAACGATTCTGGCCTATAGTTTACTGACTTCAGATGCCCCGCAAATTAGCACCGAAGCCTATAACTGGACCGGCATTTTACCCTATGCCGCCATTCTGGTACTGGCAGTACTGGGTTTAAATGTGTTTGTGGTACTGCTGCTGGGGATCATATTAGCCGCGCTGCAGGGTAGCTTGCTAGCCGATTACGCGATGAGCAATCTGGGCAAAGATATTGCCACTGGCTTTGCCAATGTACAGGAGATTTTCTTGCTGGCGATGCTGGTTAGCAGCCTGAGTGAGTTTATCCGGCAACAAGGTGGTCTGCAGTGGATCTCAAATCAGATCCAATCCTTTACCGCTAAACTGCGCCTTGCCGGCAATAAGGCCCAGCAACTGGCCATCGCCGCCCTGGCCTTTATCAGCAACCTGTGCATTGCCAATAATACGGTGGCTATAGTATTAACCGGGGATGTTAGCCGCAACCTGGCACAACAACATCAAATCAGCCCACGGCGCAGCGCCAGTTTGCTGGATATCTTTGCCTGTATCAGTCAGGGATTAGTACCCTATGGTGCTCAGGCCTTACTGCTCGGAGCGAGTTTTGGCTTATCGCCTTGGCAGGTCATCACATATAACTATTATTGTTTGATCTTATTGGTGATCGCACTAAGTGTGGTACTACTACGCCGACAAGCTACCCCGGGCGTTTCGGGCTAAATTGGTGTTTGCCAAATAACGCGTCTCGGATTGCACAAAAGGCTTTTACACTCAGGTGCCTTAATAAAATTAATATAGGCATCTTTAACCAATGGCCGCGAATTAAAGCAAAAAAAGCTGCTAATTGATCGAGACGGCTTTGAAACATCGGGTGCTGCGGGGATAACACGCGCAAGAAAATAAAATCTAATAAATATATTCGCCAGCCGTGCGGCTTGTATAGCTCAGTTTTCTGCATTACCCAAGACGGTATTGATGTTGCAAGCAACCCGGATGTATACCTACAAGTAAGCATCAACTCGAACATAAAACCGGTCTTTGCAGCCAGATCCATTAACACTTCCCAGTCAGGGTCTACGAATTGAGAAAACAACAAATGTAAATCGGTTAAATCACGGAAACCATTTTTAAAGTCTTCATTAAAAAACAAATGAATCAAGCTATGCAAAGCCATCGCTGCCGGGCTTAAAACTTGAAAACCTTGCTCAGTGACCTTAACTTGTTGCCAGAAATATTTGATTTCCGGCGCCCGGCCGGAAATCGGTGGGATTAAATTATGATGAACATCTAGAACAGTGCCACGACTGTGATGACGTAACGGCGGAATTTCATGTGTCCAATTGCGGTAATAATGCTGATCATAAGTCGTTAGTGGTTCTGGTAAATATCCAAACAAAGATAAACATCTCTCAACTTCCTCGATACGTTCCTTGGGCACCAAAATATCTAAATCACTAAAAGTTCGTCCAATACCAGCAATGTTATCTATTTGTAGTGCGTAAGCCGCACCCTTCAGAAAAATTGGCTTGATACCTCTCTTTTCTAAAAGCTTACATATAGATTCTGCTTCAGCAGGAACTTGACAATACTGTTTGTCAGCCAAGATCTCACTATTACGCAGATGATGTTTTACATAATTTGGCAGTTTTTGAAAAATACCAGCATTTTTAAATAGGTAGCTGTAGCGAGCTAACAATTGCTGATGTCTAAGACATCTAATGACTGAAACCCATTCAGAGTCTTCTATAACAAGTGCAAGAGATGGTTCTTTGAATAATTCTAATATAAGAATCCTAAGTGGCATCAGATAGTATATCCTGCTGTAAGAATTCGGACACCTTTTCCAAATTATTGTATCGCAATTCGAATGCGGGAACTTCCTCAATAATATCGGTTAAAGTATCAAAACCATCTTTACCTATAACGCCAAAGTTAAAAGCATTCTGTGCCAACTGCATAAAAGCCTGTGTTTGATTTAAATTGTAAATTTCCAGCTGAACATTTGGCGTATACTGAGGGAAAACTATACCAACGATCTTAGCTATTCTGGATGCTCCCTCCCAACTACCCTGAGGTGGTGCTAAATGAATAACATCTCCTTTATGAGTATCCCGAGCAATACTGGAAAAACGGCCATTAGGAAACCACTCTTTTGCAAGTGAAATTGACCTATTTTTCAAACAAATAGGGCGAACGAAAGGCTTGACTAATTTAGTGTAGGGTACTATGAGAGCCATCTCGTCTGATAACAATCGCCAACCATTAAATGCGAGGTAAGTAGTCAAAGTACTTTTCCCAGATCCTGGGGGGGCGGGAAAAATTATAGCTTTATCATCTTTAGCCAAGACAGCGGAATGAATTATCAAATATTGCATTTCATTGCTTGCGACACACCAATTCATTCCCCATTCGAGCATAGCGTATGCCTGTTGTAATTCTAGAGGTTGAAAGGGCTCTTGTTGATCAACAAAAAACCTTGCTTGCTTCCTGAAAAATTGTCTAAGCCCAGAGCTACTATTTATACTCAAAAAGTAGTCTACGTGATTATTTTTATGACCGTGTCCTTGGTTGTATATCATATCTATGTTCGTTGCCACTTGTGCAATATCTGTGGAAACTTCAAAAGTGAACGGAGGCACTGAGATCTTGCGGGTGAATTTCATGTTATCTACAGCGTTTATTCATTAGAGAGTGAAGTAGTTGAGTTACACAAAATTTCAATGTCGTGAATATCGATAACATTAGACGAGTCGAGCCTATCAATTAAGCTCATTAACTTACAATATGAAAGGCGTAAACCAATAGCCTCTCCGGTTTGAGGATTAAACAACACAGTACCAGATTTGTCAGAGAACTGTTTGATAAGAATTTGAGGATTTAGCATCAAGTATCCAGCCCTTGTGCCAAACCCTATTTTCCAAACTCAGCAAACATCATCTTTAGCTCTAACCCAAACCCAGTAGGGTTCAATGTTGCGGACTCATATAAATAGTTAGCCAAATCATCTGCGTTAGTGAAAGTCGGCGAACTACCAATAACCGGGAAAAATATATCTTGATGAGAGCCATGAAAAATAGCATTTAAATAGGTCGCTACCATGAATCGGTTGACCTGCTCTTCACCATGAAATTTTTTATTATTTACTGTTACAACATCTTTAATTGTCAACGTTTCAAGTGTTTTGTTTGTTCCGGAAAGATCTACTGTGGGTAATGGATAACCATGAAATATATCAAAGAACGTTTTATCACCAATTCCGAAACCATCACTCGCTTGCGACCCCTTACCAGCGTTACCAAAAAAACCAGAAGATTTAAGAGAGATTCTTTTACCTCCAGCAAAATCTGAACCATGGCAAGAAGCAACTATGGAATTTAATTGGCATAGATTCTGTGAAGCCCACACTGACTTCGCTGGTAACGAGGCGATAACCAAACCAGCACCAGCCCGAGTTAAAAACTTACGCCGATTTAGTTTGGTGGTGTCTTGTTCTTTCTGGTCATGTCCTTGCATAGCAACTTCCGTAGGTTAACCAATATCGATAATACTAAAATACGATGCAAGTATTGCACCACTATTTTCAAGCCTTTGTTTTGCTTGCTTCTTACAGCCTTAATTATCTGTCTTTATATTAAGACTGTAAAAAAAACTGACATCAAGGCTTGCGGCAAGCTGGCACCGCACCTTGCTGTCTTCGCTGCTGATAGAGTGTAGCAGCTTCTGGCATTTTTTCCTGTAAAGTTCGAATGCGGGTATCCGGCACCGGGTGGCTGGATAAAAACTGTGGCACACCGCCACTGCCTGCCGCTGCCATATTGCGCCATAAGGCAACCGAATCTTCAGGATTAAAACCGGCTTTGGCCATTAATTCCAGACCTATTACATCGGCTTCGGTTTCATGGGTGCGGCTAAAAGGTAAGGCTACGCCTACCTGAGCACCCAGCCCCAGCGCCGCCATTAACTCTTGCTGATAACGCACACCATAAGCTTTAGTGCCAGCATCACCAAGAGCTAAGGCAAGCTGTAAAAACTGATTGGTTGATAAGCGTTCATTGCTATGCCCGGCCATAACGTGGCCAATTTCATGGCCTACTACAGCTGCCAGCTGGGCAGGCGTTTCTGCAATTTTTATCAGGCCGGTATAAACGCCCATCTTGCCACCAGGCAAGGCAAAGGCATTTACCTGCTCGCTATCAAATACTACGATTTCCCAGTTGTATTGCTGGTATTCATCTGGTGTCACTTTTAATAAAGCATTGGCGACACACTGCACATAACGGTTAGTCGCCGGATTGCTACTAATCTTTTGCTCCGCCTTCATTTGCTCGAAAGTCTGGGCGCCCATAGTATTCAATTGCTTGTTATCAAATAGCATCACCTGCTTGCGGCCGGTAGGAGACTCGGCACAAGAACCAAGCAACAGCGCGCATACCGCAGTAACCAGAATTTTCTTTAACATAAGCAGTCCGTTGGAAAAATAACACTGTGGCTTAAGTGTACCTTTTAAGCATAAAAAAACCACCCAAAACGGGTGGTTTCTGTGATTTCATTGTTTAAACCGTCAAACTAGCTGGTTAGATCGTCAAAGAATTTTTTCACACCATCGAAAAAGCCTTTTGACTTCGGCCGGTGTGTGGCTTCGCCTTCGCCGGTCATACTTTCATCCAGTTGGCGCAGCAGCTCTTTTTGCCGCTCTGATAGCTTAACCGGGGTTTCAATCACCACCTTACACACCAGATCACCGACACCGCCGCCACGCACCGACTGTACGCCCTTGCCACGCAAGCGGAACATCTTGTCAGTTTGCGTTTCTGCCGGGATCTTCAGCTTAACGCGGCCATCCAGCGTTGGCACATCAATCTCGCCACCTAAGGCGGCGGTAGCGAAGCTCATCGGCACTTCACAGTACAGATTATTGCCATCACGTTGGAAGATCGGGTGCGCTTTTACTGACACCTGGACATAGAGATCACCCGCAGGTGCACCATGCATGCCGGCTTCACCTTCGCCAGATAAGCGAATGCGATCCCCAGTATCAACACCGGCAGGGATCTTAACCGACAGCGTTTTGGTCTTTTCTACGCGACCTTCACCATGACACTTGCTGCAGGGATCCGGAATAATTTTGCCACGTCCAGAACAGGTAGGACAGGTTTGCTGTACCGCAAAAAAGCCCTGACGCATCGTAACCTGACCGGCACCGTTACAGGTTGGACAGCTCTTGGCTGAAGTGCCTTTTTTGGCGCCTGAACCATCACAACTGTCACAGCTGACCATGGTCGGTACTTTAATATCGACCGATTTACCTTTAACCGCTTCTTCCAGCGACAACTCCAGGTTGTAGCGCAGGTCAGCGCCTCGTTGCGAGCGCGAACCACCACCGCGGCGGCCACCACCAAAGATATCGCCGAACACATCGCCAAAGATATCGCCAAAGTCGGCACCACCGGCGCCACCAAAACCACCGGCACCACGATTCGGATCTACTCCGGCATGGCCGTAACGGTCGTAGGCTGCCCGCTTCTGCTCGTCAGACAAAACTTCATAGGCTTCCTGTACTTCTTTAAACTTCTCTTCCATATCTTTATCACCCTGGGTACGATCCGGGTGAAATTTCATGGCGAGGCGTTTATAAGCCTTTTTGATGTCTTTATCATCGGCGCCTTTAGCGACACCTAGTACTTCATAATAGTCACGCTTGGACATAGATCTGTGCTTATTTCTCAGTTAACGGCTGCAGCCAAAGCTGCAGCCTGTTTTAGCGTTAATTACTTTTTGTCGTCTTTAACTTCTTCGAATTCCGCATCGACTACGTCGTCAGCGCCACCGGCTTGCTGGCCAGCGTCACCGGCCTGGCCTTTCGCCTGTTGGGCTTCCATCAGTTTCTGAGAAGCCTGGATCAGCGCCTGAGTTTTGGCTTCGATCTCTGACTTATCATTACCCTTGATGGCTTTTTCCAGCTCGCCAATTGCGGTCTCGATAGCTTCTTTGTCGTTAGCGGCTAAAGCTGAACCGACTTCTTCGATTTGCTTGCGAGTGGCATGAACCATGGCATCGGCCTGGTTACGCGCCTGAACCAGCTCTTCGAACTTTTTATCTTCTTCAGCATGCGCTTCAGCGTCACGCACCATTTTCTGGATTTCTTCTTCGCTTAAGCCAGAAGAGGCTTTGATAGTGATCTTCTGCTCTTTGCCAGTATCTTTGTCTTTAGCAGATACATGCAGAATACCATCGGCATCCAGATCGAAGGTTACTTCGATTTGTGGCTCGCCGCGGCGGCCTGGGCGAATACCTTCTAAGTTAAACTGGCCTAATGACTTATTGTCAGAGGCACGTTTACGCTCACCCTGCAGTACGTGAATAGTTACTGCAGACTGGTTATCATCAGCCGTTGAGAACACCTGAGACTTCTTAGTCGGGATAGTGGTGTTCTTCTCAATCAGCGTGGTCATCACGCTACCCATGGTTTCGATACCCAGTGACAGAGGTGTAACGTCTAACAGTAAAACGTCTTTCACATCACCAGATAATACCGCACCCTGAATAGCCGCACCCACAGCTACCGCTTCATCCGGGTTCACGTCTTTACGTGGTTCTTTACCAAAGAAAGCCGTTACCGCTTCCTGAACTTTTGGCATCCGCGTCTGACCACCAACCAAAATAATCTCGTTGATGTCACTTACGCTTAAGTCAGCATCAGCCAGCGCTTTTTTCAGCGGCTCTAAAGTACGCTGCACTAAATCGTCGACCAGTGATTCCAGCTTAGCACGGGTTAATTTGATGTTCAGGTGTTTCGGACCTGTGGCATCAGCCGTGATATAAGGCAGGTTCACTTCCGTTTGTGACGCAGAAGACAGTTCAATTTTGGCTTTTTCACCGGCTTCTTTTAAACGCTGCATCGCCAGCGGATCGTTACGCAGGTCAATGCCTTGCTCTTTCTTAAATTCTTCAACCAGATAGTTGATCACGCGGTTATCGAAGTCTTCACCACCTAAGTGCGTATCACCATTGGTTGCCAACACTTCAAAGGTTTGCTCGCCATCAACATCATCAATTTCAATAATAGAAATATCGAAAGTACCACCACCCAGGTCATATACCGCAACCTTGGTATCGCCTTTCTTCTTATCCATACCATAAGCCAGTGCCGCAGCAGTTGGCTCGTTGATAATACGTTTCACATCTAAACCAGCAATCCGGCCGGCGTCTTTAGTCGCCTGACGCTGAGCATCGTTAAAGTATGCCGGTACTGTGATAACCGCCGCAGTTACTGGCTCGCCCAGATAATCCTCAGCCGTTTTCTTCATCTTTTTCAGCACTTCCGCTGAAATTTGCGGCGCGGCTAATTTTTTGCCTTTAACTTCTACCCAGGCATCACCATTATCGGCTTTAACAATTTGGAATGGCATGATTTTGATATCACGCTGCACTTCTTCGTCTTCAAAACGACGACCAATTAAGCGCTTGATAGCAAATAAGGTATTTTTTGGGTTAGTCACCGCCTGACGCTTGGCTGGCTGACCCACTAACACTTCGCCATCTTCGGTGTAAGCAATAATGGAAGGCGTGGTCCGTGTACCTTCGGCATTTTCCAGCACTTTTGGCTTGTCACCATCCAAAATAGCCACACAAGAGTTGGTTGTACCTAAGTCAATACCAATAATTCTACCCATAACATCTCTCCACTTATATTCTGAACAATGAAACATTGCGATGACCGATTAGTGGGGATTAGCCCTGATCTATTCAAGGTTATCAAAAGTAAAATTTTAGCTTTTGATGCATTTTGTGTTGTTTATAGCCGTCATGGTCAAAAGCGGTTAACTTTCCGCTGCCGCCAGCGCTATAATCAAACCATCTCTAAGTTGCTTACAGGATTTGCTATGCCATTACTCGATAGTTTTACTGTTGACCATACCATTATGAAAGCGCCGGCCGTGCGCATTGCTAAAAAGATGACTACGCCCAAAGGCGATGCCATTACCGTATTTGATCTACGTTTTTGCGTGCCAAATGAAGAAATTCTGTCTGAAAAAGGCATTCACACGCTGGAGCATCTGTTCGCCGGTTTTATGCGTGACCACTTAAATGGCCAGGATGTGGAAATTATTGATATTTCGCCTATGGGCTGCCGTACCGGCTTTTATATGAGCCTGATTGGTACACCGGATGAACAACGGGTAGCTAAAGCCTGGCAGGCGGCGATGGATGATGTGTTAAAAGTTGCCAGTCAGAATGATATTCCGGAACTGAATATTTATCAGTGTGGCACCGCGCAAATGCACTCGCTGGATGAAGCGAAACAGATCGCGCAGAACATTTTAACGCGCGGTGTAGGTGTGAACAGAAACGACGAGCTGGCGTTACCCGCCGAAGTATTGCAAAAACTGTAACCACTAAAACTTAAGGTTGGCGGTGATTACCGCCAACCCCCGCAACGCAAAAGTGGATTAAGAGTGGATTAATCATCCCGATCGCGTAATACCTTGCCGGTACGCGGATCAACCTGTAACTCACGCTTATCTGCGCCACGGTAGGCATCGATTTCCCAAACACCATCATCAAACTCAATACTGAACCAGAGCAATTTCTGGTTACGGCTCTGATATCTTTATCAGCTTCGACATGTAATACCCGCATAAACTCCGCCTGGTTCAAATTCATCTGAATTGAGATTGCCACATGTACCGTAATTAGTCACTTTGTGTATCAAGTAAATACAGTAAATGCTGATACTCGACGCCACTATGCCGGCTTAAGCCAATTTCACAGGTACGGCTGCTGGATACCCCCCGTGAGCACTTACTTACCTGCCGTGCTAAATCAGACAATGCTGACGCATTAAGCTCTGGCAAGAAAAAGCCTTTGTCACCGGCAAAACCACAGCAGCTGATGCCCTCGGGGATTACCAGCTGTTCGGTGCAGGCGGCGGCCAGTTCAGTCAGCTTGCGGCCCTGCCCCAACTGCTGCGCGCTGCAACTGATATGCAGCGCCAGTGGCGCGGCCTGTTTATTCAGCTTTAGCTTAGGTAGGACTTTTTCATAGATAAAATCAATACTATCAAACAGCTGTAAGCTCGGATCCAAGGCTTGACGCAAAGTTAAGCTGCAGGGGCTGCTATCGCAGAACACCGCAATCTTGCCCTGCTCACTGTGCTGCATTAACCACTGAGCCAATTGTTGCTGCAGCTGTTTGGCGGCAGCGAATTGCCCCTTGGACTGAAACGGCATGCCACAGCATTGCTGCGCCAGCTTTGGCGGCTGAAATAACTGATAACCGTCTTTTTGTAGTAAGTTGGCACTTACCTCAGCCAAACTGCGCGAATCCTGACTGTGCTGCTGCGGCCCCATTACCCGGCCGCTGCAGCTGCCAAAATACAATACCGGTATTAAGCCTGACTCCAGATCCGGCTTATCCGGCAACTGAAAGGCGCGGGCCGCTGTTGGCATTGCCTGATGCCAGAGTGGCATGGCCGCGCCTAACATACGGGCGCCGAGCTGGCCGATGTTAAGCGCGGTGCGGCCAAGGCTGCTAATCACACTAAACTTACTGGCGGCAAAGTTAGCCAGCCCCTGAAAACGCTGATTGGCACGGGCACGCAGTTGCCTTGTCAGATCGCCGGTATTAATGCCCACCGGACAGGCCGTGCTACACAGGCCACAGGCGGCGCAGGTATCAGTGCCGGCATACTGATAGGCTTGCTGCAGCGCGGCTAAGCGCGCGCTATCCTCACCGCTTTGCTGCAGTTGTGAGATTTCTCGCTGTGCTACGATACGCTGGCGCGGCGTTAACGTTAGCTTACGCGAGGGACAAACTGGCTCACAAAAGCCACATTCAATACATTTATCGACCAAAGGATCCGCCGCCGGCAACGCTTTTAAATGCTTCAGATGCAGCTGACTATCGCGGCTAAGCACCACCTCAGGGTTAAGGATATGCTGCGGATCCAATAGCTGTTTAATCCGCCACATCAGCTGATAAGCCTCAGTACCCCACTCCAGCTCGACAAAGGGTGCCATATTACGGCCGGTGCCATGCTCGGCCTTTAATGCGCCACCAAATTCTACTGCCACCCGCTGCGCCACCTCTCGCATAAAGTCGGCATAACGCTGGATCTCGGCGGCGCTGTTAAAACTCTGGGTAAACACAAAATGCAGATTGCCCTCCAGCGCATGCCCGAAAATAATGGCCTCATGATAACCAAAATGGTCAAACAGCTGCTGCAAGGCTAATACCCCCTCTGCCAGCCGTGGCAGTGGGAAGGTGACATCTTCAATGATCACCGTGGTGCCGGTTTCGCGTACCGCGCCGACCGCCGGAAAAGTGCCTTTGCGGATCGCCCATAATTGCTCACAGACTGCCGGCTCGCGGGTAAAATCCACTTTTTGTTCCAGCTCAAAGGCCGCCAGTTGCTGCTGTATTTGTGCCAACTGGCGTTCCAGCTGCGGCACTGTGGCGGCGCGACTCTCAATTAACAGCGCCGCAGCCCCCTCTGACAAGGTCGCCACCCAGGCCGGCAAGCCGGCTTTATGTTGCACCGAGCGTAAACTACGCCGGTCCAGCAGCTCAACAGCCGCCACCGGCGTGTCTTTTAGCAAGGTTACCGCCTGACAGCAGCTGGCAATATCCGGGAACACATAGAGTGCGCTGGCTTTATGCGGATGTTCCGGCACCGTCTGGTAGGTAACACTGCTAATAAAGCCGAGGCAGCCTTCTGATCCCACCATTAAGTGGCTTAGGATATCGATAGGATCGCTAAACTCCGTCAGAGCATTTAGCGAAAAGCCCATGGTATTTTTTAAGCGGTATTTATGGCGGATCTTGGCCAGCAGTTCGGGATTGTCACAGGTTTGCCGGGCAAGGGCGCTAAGCTCGGCTAACAGTGACGCATGGGACTGCCGAAAGGCCGCGACACTTGCTGTATCTTCCGTATCCAACACCGTGCCGTCAGCGAGCACCAAACGCATACCATGCAGAGTATTAAAGCTGTTTTGCGCGGTACCACAGCACATGCCGCTGGCATTATTGGCGACGATGCCGCCAATTTTGCAGCTGTTAATCGATGCCGGATCCGGGCCAATCTTGCGGCCATAGGGCGCCAGCCATTGATTTGCCTGCGCGCCTATCACCCCGGGCGCAAGCCGGATCCGCTCACCAAGCTCAAAAATCTGATATTGCTGCCAGTTTTCGCCCAGCACCAACAACACCGAATCCGTCACCGCCTGACCGGATAAACTGGTGCCCGCCGCACGAAAGGTTAGCGGTACCTGATACTGACCTGCCAGCTTTAATAAAGCGATGACTTCCTGTTCGCTTTCAACCCTTAGTACCAACTTAGGTGTTAACCGATAAAAACTGGCATCGGTGCCAAAGGCCAGCGTGCTCAGCGGATCATCGAAATAGCGCTCAGCGGGAATTAGTTGTTGTACGGCGTGCAGAAACTGCGGCTGCATATCAACCTCAAAGTATGGCGGCTGGTAAGCAGCAAAGATCGCGCTGCTGCCAACGGTTACAGGCTTGGCAGCAGCTTAATCGGTTCGGCGGCAATTAGCAAAACTGCCCTTAGCACCATGTAAAAAAAACGCCCGGCATTAACCGGGC
>NZ_LCWL01000052.1:0-34014 GCF_001441695.1 Alishewanella sp. WH16-1
TCGGAATGATGTTATTAGCCATTGACCAATAGCCCATTCCCTGATCAAATAGGAACCTCACTATCTCGCCGTTTTTAAGTCTGAGTGTTAAACATCTTCCATGATCAATCTGGTGTTTATCAGCGAATTCTGAATACACAGACATCCCATAATACCTGCTGGCTACCTCGATAAAATCATTTACCTCATCGGTATTTCTGAAGTTATCCGCTATGCAGTATGGTTGTTTTTCGTTAGTAGAATTAGGATAAGCAGTTATAATCATAGCCTGGCGCAGCAGGCAGGCGCGGTAAGTCGGTTCTAAGCCACTTGATTAGGGCATTGGTAGCGGAAAACTGGAATTGCATATTTAACTCAAATATTCGTTATGTAGGCAGGACTGTGTGGTCAATAGTGTTATATATCCGCTCGATATCGCCAATAGTCTCTATGTAGTTCGAGTAGTTATTCTCCAGTCACACTAATAACATTATCGTTGATGTCATCTTTAATCGAAAAGTAACGGAAGTGCTCAGCCCTGGCTGATTCGCCCAGTCGCGCAACATTCACTCGCAGTGCCTGGGTATACTCAGCTTCATCTAAGCCATGGCCAAACGAATAACCAACATTTTTGGTCAAAATAAAGCGATCGTGCATTTGCTGCTGTTGCCAAATAAAAAGCTTAACGGTGAATCCACTAGGCAACAAAGGTTTGAGAAATTGGTACAAGTTCCCCGAGTGAACTGTTCTTGTTGCTCCATCTCGGTTCGTAGTATGTATAGTCAGAGATCTGCACCGTCCCAGCATCATTTTTTGGATAAACGCCAACAATGGAGCAACGAATCTATTGTCTGCAGCTGAAAAGTAAGGATCGATATAAAATACAGTTGTCGCTAATCTTAGCCCTGTCTCAATTGTCTCTGAAAGTCTTTGAGCAGTTCTTTCTACCGATATTGATTGTTCTAAGTTCCAATCATCAGGTTTGTTAATTAGCAAATTGCTATAGTTATAAATCTTACGTTCGTCACAATAGAGTGACGACATGATTCCATTAAGTTCCGTTTGTGTTTTAACATGAAGTGCTTTGTCCAGCCAAGGTTCAATATCTCGTGGTATTGTGTAACCAGAAATTACCGAAACATCCTCAATTTTTTTAAGCAGGTCTTTTACGGTTCTTCGCTCAATCGGTTGTAAACTTAAACGAGCCAACTCAGTCAGTTGAGCAGAAAACCAATCTCTGGGAATAGCGGCTATTACTCTTCCGCGAGCAGCATGAAAATCATCTAAAAAACGTTGAAGCGATCCTATATCCCTAAAAATTTCAGCGGGGTCTACAGCATACTCTCTTAGCATTCCTACTGTTCCTCATACCTTTCTTCGAAAAAGCCTTGAGGCCAATCTTTTGTGAAATCCCCCTCAGGAGTCACTTCATAATGAATAACTTTCACACCTTCTTCCGAAGGATTTAAATAAACAACAGAAACATCAGACCGTTTCAGCTTTTTCTCTTGAGGATTCTCGTCATAGGTCGTCTCTCTAATACGTCTCAAAAGACGCAAAATTAAATGCTCGCTGTGAGTCTCCACTAAAAAGCTAACTTGTGAGCTATTTTGCGTTAATAAATCACCAAGTTCAGTTTGAATACGAGGATGAATATGCACCTCTGGTTGCTCAATCGCTACAATGCCTTTTTTAACTGTATTAGCTGCAACAACAAGCGGGATCACTTGTGATATACCCACACCAAGCTCAGAAGGCCAGACATGTAAGTTGGAATTTTCGTCATAAAGAAATGGCGCTTGTGCAATTGCATTCCCAACGATCTTCTCACTGGGATGAGTTACCCGACAGCCAGTCCCCATAAGGCGTAACCAATCAGATACTTTCACACTTAATCCGCTTCTATCTGAAGCAAGCAGATCCCACGCAGCCCTTCCGTCATACCAGTCTTTTTGCTCTGTATCGGTTTTGGTAAGAAAATTAGGATCAGGAACAGTCCGAAGAGGACCAATGTTTGCGCTCGACTTAAGAATGCTTAACAAATTATCCAACGGTGCGACAAATATCTCTGTGAACACTGATTGCATCTGCGCATAGTTCAAATAGTCTGCTGTCAGTCCTGTGTATGGTTTATAGATACCGGCAATATCCATAAGTTGATTAAGCTCGGGCAGGCCGATCTTTCTACTAGCTATTGAGATTGGCATGATTGAATAGTCATCCAGCGGATGGTAATCCTCCTGCTGGGATTTATCTAAATCTGCAAAGCTTTTTGGTCTAACCACTGTGTCTGATTTTTCTTCTATGAAAAACTGAAACAATGAGTTGCAGCCATGTTTTTCAATTACGAAGTGACTTTTATTAAAGTCAGGCTCAAGAGCCTCTTCTGACAGAGGAAAATCGGTATTCGCCACATAGTTTAGCCATTCAGTTTGGTTCTTAGGCCGCAAAACGGCGTGCTGATAATTCAAGCGAGAGATTGACGTACCCGCCTGATTTAGATCTGAGGATAACTCCCCTAAAAAATCACCATCACTCCAAACTCGATAAGTTTTTATCTTTGCGCTGTTTAAACTCTCAGACCATGAAATAGTGAACTCTAAAACTACGCTTTCACTATTTTCCACCACAGAGGGCATTAAAAATGCTTGCTGATCAAGAGAAATCGAATTATCGTCGATGATAGCCTCTGTGAGTTCTGAGGCTTCTGACAAATAGGATTTACCGATATAGCCAGATTTATTCAGTTCAACTTTTATGACAATGTCTTTAGATAGATCTTTTCCGTGGACTAGTGACAAAAAGCCACCCAAATGCTTTGCCTTTAAAGCTTCTATTCGTGTTGGGTTCGCTTGCCCACGCTCAATAATTTGCTGTAAATAAAACAGTGACAAAATAACCGAACTTTTGCCTACGCTATTTGGCCCAAACAATAAGGTGACAGGAGCAAACTCAATCGTTTGTTCCTGTTTAAAAGATTTAAAATTGGTAAGCGATAACTTTGTAATTCTCATGGTTTGTCCTTAACTGCCATAAACCGCTTCTAACCTGCTTAGCAGTGATGCTTGTACTTTGGTTTCTACTTCAACGCTCATCCTGCTGGCAACCAGAGTTTGCAAGGTTATGGCGGCTTCGATGTATTGTTTTTGCTCGGCAAAGCTAAATCGAGGCCAGTTGTTGGCGTGCTTTTTACCATTATGCGCTTTTAGTAATAGCTGCAAATTATCAGGGTGGTGTTTGCCGGGGGTTTTGGCATTTAATAACGCGGCTGCGTGGTCTACCTCGAAATCCAACCCAAAATAGACTTTAAGCTGGCGACTGATGGCTTCAAACTCGTCAATGCGGTATTGCTCGGCCACGCCTAGTTGTTCGCTATCACGCTTTATTATGTCGATACGGCGAAGTGGTGCTAAGTCTTCTTCGACCTCTTCGGCTTCATGTTGCTGCTGCTCGGTAGGCGTTAAAAAGCGCACCTTTTTTGGCCGCTCGCTGGCATCAACTTCAATCTGGCTGCCGAAGCCACCACTGGAAATACGAGAGCTTAGCCTGGCGGCAATTTCTCTCAGGCCGGTGGTATCGTTCTTCTGCTTCGCAGCTTGTGCGTCAGCAGCCACAAGCAAGTCTGGGTATACATCGGCAACCTTGCAAGCCCACTCCGAGACAGTGAGCCAATCGCTGGTAAGGCTTAGTGCATGTAAGTATTTATCGTTGATAGTCGTTGTCATGCAATTAGCTCACTTTCACCGACAGAGGCATAGCTGAGTCGGCGACGACAGCAGCAGGCATGCTTTCCGCTACACCTAACGTGGCTTGCTCCGCTGAAGTATCGGTGTTACCAACCATCATATTGTAATGCCCGACCTGACCCGCCCTGACGAAAATATTCTTGAAAACTTGAAGGTAAGCAGTATTGGTCTGCGCCCCTTGATTTATGTACAAATCATCATGAATTGAGTGAGAGCCATCATTCACCCATGAAAATAGTGACTGACATATAAGCTTCTCCCTGCCATCAAAAAGCTCACAAATCTCGTCTTTCTTCATACCGCCCCACATCGTGAAGTAGTTTTCAAGGATCCGTCGAAGCGTGTTTTGCAAGCTGACGCTGGAGATATTGTTCTTTTTGACATCGTCCCAAAGTAGCTCATATGCAGAACGAATTGGATTTTCAGCACACCGCTCCACTGATGAAGTTTGTGATTTTTTGACTAACCAAAAAGATTCGTCACTCAACACAGCATTTGCGGGACGGCGGCTGGGATTGTAGGTAATTTCTTTATGAAAATAGACATTATGCGTCAAAAGAAATAGCTGCTTAATCTGCGCTCGATCTGAACGGCAATCTGCAATAATCCCTTTGATAAGGCTGCTGACGATATACAAAATATCGCTGTCTAAAGAAGATATTGGGTCATCAAACACAACAATCCTTGGAGCGCTGACTCCATCCGTGTGAGTAGAGCCTTGGATTAAATGATAAAAATACAAAAATGTAATAAACGTTTTCTCTCCCTCACTGAGGGAGCGGCTGGCATCTACACCATTTACTCTGACGATTTGATAGTGCCGTTGATCCTCTGAAGATGAAATAGAAAAGGATAAAAATCCGAAACTAATCAGTAATTTATTAATCGCCGTAACAGTTGGCAGCGTCGAAGTAGCTTGCCTCTGCCATTGGTGTAAATCGGCGCTGAAGTTAGCGAGTTGTGCATTTTTGGCAGCAATGCTCGCTTCCATGCCACTAATTGCCTTCGTTAGCCTGACCGTTCCTTTGGTATACTGCGACAGTGTCGTCGATAACTCATTGACTACAAACCTCCATATTTGCTGAGTCAACAGTGACTTTTCTGCTGTTCTATTCGCAACAATTTGGTTGTGCTCGAGGGACAATGTATTGGCTGTCGTGATGAGACTTTGCAACTCAGCAAGGCACTCTTCAACCGGGTGTAATTCAATTTTATGGCTTGGCTCTGCCATTTTTTTTGACAGTAAAGAGATATTAGACTGCAGCAACTCACTCAGAGTCTGGAAATGCGCAGCGTAAAGTGCCTTGTCAAGAAAATGGTTTTGGATATTTAGGTTAACTTCAGCACTCTGCAATATCTGCTGGGCAAGTTGTTGGTAGCTCTGATGTACCGTAGTTATTTGTTGCAGATCATTGGCGTAAGTATCGCTAAAAAACTCTTGTAGACTCAGGGCAAAAGATTCAGGTGTCGTTTGTTGGCAGAATGGACATATTGAGGGATCTGTCGCGTGGTAATGCATACCTTGCTTCACCCAATCGCTATTTCCAAGATGCTTAATCAATCCAGCGATATCAACGTCTTCATTACCAACAACAGATTTATTTAGTACCGGTGTGTCATGTAAATCGTTGAAAGCCTGAATATCCAGGCTATTGAGCAACGCAACCGCTTGTACAGCATCATCGAATACTGTTTTTGCTTTTTCATTCAATACATCAAAAGTGAAAAGGTCTGCAGTATTTGATTGATGCTCTGATAACACCTTTTCTTTAAACTTCTCAGCACTGGCACGAAAACCAGTAAATGCAACCTGAAAGTAATCGTCGTATCGCTGCTTCTGCTGCCAGCAGCTTTCTTTTAGCTGTGCTTCCAGCAGTAAAAGTTCGGCCTTTTTTCCAGACTGCCCATCAACGCCTGCAAGATTAACATTCAGCCTATTAACTTCATCTGTATGTTTAACAACTTCTTTTTGCAGCCTTGCAATCTCTTGCTCTGCTTGAACTTGGTTCTCTCCAAGGGTAAAAACACCAGCAAGATTCGGGCTTTGTTCAAAGTTTCTCTGCACAAAATCCCGATTGTAAACCATGACCTGCAAAGGATTTTGGTGTTGCCAGTCTAACTGACAATGCTGATGGCCTGAAGCCTGCTCAAGAATACGGCTAATCGTTGTTTTACCAACGCCGTTAGAGCCGAAAATAAAATTGATCCGGCGAAGATCATCAAGAACCGCAGCTTCCCTATATGTTGCAACGGGCGGATTAATTCTGATTTCGTGGATCATACTCTTTCCTTAGAGTTGGCCTGAGAAAGCTTTTTGGCTTAACGCCTCAAGCATGTTATTTTTTGAAAAAGAGTAATGTTTTGAAAGCATCCGGCTAACTATTTCAACAGTTCTTGAAAACTCTTCTTGTACATGTAAATCAGGAACGCAGCATTTTATTGACTCAATTTGCTTGGAGCTTACATTTGGTTGAAGAGCAACGGAGCATAATTTTTCGACTTCAGTCTTGAAATAATCTGAATATAAAAAGTACTTAAGGAAGTTTTTATTCAGAACATTTGTATAGCCTTTAAATCTGCCGACTCGCTGGTTAAGTAAAGATGGAATGTCAGACTCTTTTATTTCGATAACTTTGACTGAATTAAGCGATTGAATTACCGGGCGAGTCATAGCCATCACTAGATCACCACATTCAAGAGCAAAATTTGATTTTTCAGTTAATTTTTCTTCCGGAAGATAGCTGATGTCATCCCAGATAGCATCTTCAAAATGCACATTAGTTATTTTCAACACAGGTATACCTTCGTCACTAAATTCATCACTTTTAAAGGCATAACCGCCTTGTAACGTACAAAAGCTACCAAGAGGTTTAACCTCCCAGCCTTTTGGGTTGGTGACTGGGTCGCCGAACATTTCTAGGAAGACGGCGCGGAGGAAGTCGTCGGCGAGTTGGATGGCTTGCTGGCGTTTTCGGCGGATGGCGTCGGCTTTATCCAGAATGGCGGCAATCCGTTTTTGCTCGGCTAGTGGTGGCAGCGGGATTTCAACCTCTTCGATTCGAAACAAGGCTAACTTAGGCTGACTTGTAGTTTTAGCTTGCCCCTGAAGTTGAGATTGTCCAGCTGTGGCCAAAAAACGCATTAAATAATTCTTATCAAGCGTAGATTTGTCAGTTATTACTAATTTAGCAGCATTTTCAGTTAAATTAGCTCCATTCAATTCTTCAGGAACAATACCTACAATCCCTATTGAACCTGCGATTGAAATATAAACGTCTTCTGAGGAGATCGTGTAACGAGCAATTTTTTGCTGTACATCCTCGCTTATGAACAATACGTTTGATGTGTTTACTGAGTGGTTTTCAAAATCAGTAACACGAATATATGGATAAGGTGTTTCAATATCTGAATAGCCCGCACCTAATGGTAATCTTTTACCTCCCTTTACAGAGACGAGTTCACCCAACTTCACCATCGGCCAACTCACAGCATGGCCTCCAGTGCTTTTAAATCGGCAAGAATGTCGTTTTCCAGCGCGACCAGCTTATTCAGGATCACTTTCGGGTCTTCATACTGCTGCTCGGCATACACCACTTGCTTGTAGCGGTTAATCGATAAGTCGTACTTATTAGCGGCAATCTCCGCTTTGCTTACCCAAAAGGCTTTTTGCGTGCGATCGTTTTGCTCGGTGTCGGCAATGGCCTTATCACGCGCTTTATACCCGGCCACTAACGCTGGCAAGTCGTTGTCTTTGATTGGCGTGCGCTTATCATCAAGGCTAAAACCGTCGGCTTGTACATCGTAAAACCAGACGTGGTCGGTACTGCCGCCTTTGGTGAAAATTAAAATGGCGGTAGATACCCCGGCATAAGGCTTAAATACGCCGCTTGGCAGGGAAATAACCGCTTCTAACTGGTTTTGCTCTACCAGCAACTGGCGCAGCTGCTGGTGGGCGTTGGATGAGCCAAACAACACGCCGTCGGGTACGATGGTGGCGCTTTGACCGCCAATTTTCAGCATGTTTTCAATAAGCGCAACGAATAACAGCTCGGTTTTTTTGGTTTTAACTTTGCGTAAAATATCCGGGCAGACGTCTTCTTCGTCCAGGCTGCCTTTAAACGGCGGGTTGGCGAGAATAATGTCAAAACCGGCTTTGGCCTCGCGCGGGAAGCGCTCTTTAAAGCTTTGGCTTAGCGTGTCCTGGTAATGAATATCCGGCTGTTTAATGCCGTGCATTACCAGATTCATCGCCGCAACACGCAGCATGGTAGCGTCAAAGTCAAAGCCATGGAACATATCGCTATCAATATGGGCGCGCTGCTCTGGCGTGATTAAATCACCCGAGTACAGCGTATTTACCTGCTGCCTGCCATTGGCATCCAGCAGCGGCTTGCCCTGCTCGTCGAATAACAACTCTTGCTCTACGCCGTCTTTCGAGGTGTATTTTTCCAGCAGGTATTCGTAGCTGCTGACTAAAAAGCCGCCAGTGCCGGTGGAGGGGTCACAAATGCGGCTGTTAATGCCCGGGTCGAGCATTTCAACCATGGCGCGGATAATATGCCGCGGCGTACGGAACTGGCCGTTAATACCGGCAGTGGTTAACTTGCTTAACAGGTACTCGTATAAATCGCCCTTGGTGTCGCTGTTTTCCAGCGGTAAGTCGTTTACCATTTCAACGGCTTTCACCAGCAGCGACTGCTTTTGGATCATCAGCTGGGCGTCTTTCATAAACTCAGCAAACAGCGAGCCTTCATTGCCGTCTTTTACCGACTGGGCCGAGCTTTCAGCGAAAAACGGAAACAGCTCATCTTTTACCAGCTTGTAGAGTTTATCTGCGCCTAGGTGGCGAAAATGCTGCCAGCGCAGGTGCTGCTGATTGTCGTTAAAGCGGCGGTGAAACGCTTTGCCGCTGCGCGAAGCGAGCTTTTCATCTTTTTGCTCGTTCATATCCAGCAAGCGGGCATACATTAAAAAGGTAATCTGTTCGATAACCGTCAGCGGGTTGGTAATGCCGCCGGTCCAGAACTCTTCCCACAGTTTGTCTATTTTGCTTTTTAGCTGGCCTGTAATCATCTTGTTTCCTGTACCACTTTATTCAGTTTTGAATTTTTAGTGTTGAATCTTTAGTGTTGAATGTTGAGCGCTTAGTGTTTAGTGCTAAAGGCTGAGTGTTTTTTCAATACGCGGTGTTTTACTGCCCAGCGGCACGTCGAACTGACGAATAAACCGCTGGATCACATCGGCCTGTTGCTGGCTGAATACCCCATCTAGCCCCATGTCGTGAATGCTGGTAAAGGGCGCATCGTACAGCTGTTCAATGGCAATTGCACCGTAGCGAATTAAATGGTTTTTCAGCATGCCGATAAAACGCTGCTGTTTGGCGTTCATATGGGTGTGGGTTTGTTGCACAAAGTCGGTAAAGGCACGCTCTATCGCCTCTTTATCCATACCCACTATGGTGCGCAGTATTTTATCTAAGCTTACGGTCGACTCGGGGAAAAACTCTTTTAGCGTATTTAAATCGACATTCGGGTTTTGCGTATGCACTAAGGCATTCAGCCTGGCTAAATCGGCTTCGCTTACCTGCTCACCAGCGCGTATTTTTTGCAGCACGGCATCGGTATCAAACAGCGGCGCTAAGGTTTTTTCTACTTCCTGGCGGTAAATTTGGTAATCCACCGACACGATATTAGCCGCGCGCTCGGTTACCTTGTACCCGGCAGTGTCTTCTTTTACATCCAACACCAGCTCTGGTGTCGGCGTCACAATAGCTTTGTCGCGCAGGTGAATAATGCCGCGCAGTACTTTACGGCTTTGCTCCAACGTGGCAAAGCTAAGGTGTTGCCAGTAGCTGTCTTGCTGAATGGCTGCAATGGCGCTGGCTTTAGCGCGCACTTCGTTTAAATGCATTTGCAGGCTGGTAATTTTACCCAGCAGCGCCTGGCGGGCGATATCAATTTGGCTGGCATCGGTAAACAGCAGCGTTTGCAGGTTGGCCATTTCGGTATCAAAGCGGTAAGCCTCGCTTTGGCCCATAATGTTGCGCCACTGCATTAAAGGCGCAATGCTTTGCCAGAGAAGGTTTTTGGTTACAGGGGCAAACTCGTTTAAGCGCTTTTCGTCTTTACAGGTTTCAACGTCTTGCCAGTTATCGCGCACCGCAATGGTGTTCATATCGAGCGCGGCAATGTCGGCGTGAATAAGCTTAATCACTGCATCAAAGGTTGCCAGATCTGCCTTCTTAAGCACGGTTTCAGCCAGCGTTAACCGCGCTTCAAACAGCTTTTGCATCAGCGATTTGCTTTGTTTTACGTCTTCCGGCTCGGGGTCGAGGTCAAAGTACTCGAAGTTTTCCCAGTGGTCGAAAATTAAAAAGTGCGTTTTATCTTTACCCGGGCCATACAAATTAGGGCAAAGCCGGGTGCCGCGACCAATCATCTGCCAAAACTTTACTTTGGATTTTATTGGTTTGGCGAATACCAGGTTAACCACTTCGGGCACATCGATACCGGTATCGAGCATATCGACCGAAATAGCAATACGTACCGACTTTTCATCGGTCGCTTTAAACTGGTCTATCAGCTCTTCGGCACGTTCGTACTTAGAGTGAATAACCCGGCAAAAATCCGGATGTAACTGTGGGTACATTTCACTAAATAACGTAGCCAACAACTCGGCATGCTTAATGTTGCGGGCGAACACAATCGACTTGCCCGGCAGCTGGCCGTCAATATCACGCAGGCCTTTTTCCATTAAGTTACGCAGTATTACCCGGTTGGTATCTTTGTTTTTCACCGCTTCGTCTATTTGCGCGGCGTCAAAGTCCAGCTCGTTCGGATCGATACCCTGCTCTTCCAGCTGGGCAATTTGTTCATCGCTCAGGTTGTCTTTTTTAATACCGTCACGCAAAAACTTAGTGGTAAAGCTAACAATTTTATACGGCACCAGGTTACGGTCTTCTATCGCCTGCTCCAGCGGGTAATTGGCGGTAGGCAGTTTATAGTCACAACCAAACAGCTCGCAGGTAGAGCGCGATACCATTTCAACCGGGGTGGCGGTTAAGCCTACTTCTAAGGCATCAAAGTACTTAAAAATATCGCCGTAAATGTTGTAGATAGAGCGATGCGATTCATCGGCCACAATCAGGTCAAAATAACCGACATCGTATTGCTGAAAAATACTCATCATGCCAGGGTAAGTGGCAATAAATACCCGTGCACTGGCAGCAGCGTCTTTTTTACTTTTACCCACCACGTACAGCGGCTCTTTGGTGTGTTCGTTAAAGGCATTGGCAGCTTGCTTACGCAGCTCTTTACGATCACACAGAAACAGCACACGCTTGGCCCAACCGGCATCGAGCAGGCGTTTGGCCAGCGCTATCGACACCCGGGTTTTACCGGTGCCGGTGGCTTGCACGACCAGGGCTTTACGGTGTTTGTCGCTAAAGCGCTCACACACCCGGCTGATGCTTTCAATCTGATAAACACGCCCTGCCACCTTGGTGTCGATCGGGGTTTGATTGAGGTTTTTCTTTAAGCTGCGCTGCTTAATTAAGTATTGCAGGCTGTCTTTACTGTAATAGCCATATACCTTGCGGCTGTTGTAGCCCTGGGCATCGTCCAGCAGGCGGATATCGTAGCCGTTGGTGTAAAAGATTACCGGACGGCGGCCATAGTCCTTTTCAAGCGCATTGGCATATAAAATGGCTTGTTGGCGGCCCTTTTCTACCGACTCCCGCGTGCGCTTGGCTTCAATAACCGCCAGCGGCAGTTCGTCATCATCAAACAGCACATAATCGGCGTAGCCTTTACCTGTCGCGGTTGGCTGGCCGTCGACTTCAAACTCTTTGCGCACTTGCTCGGTTGAACTGTCATCTAATGACACATTCCAGCCCGCCGCGCGTAAATCCATATCAATAATACGGGCACGGGTTTGTGCCTCGTTGAAATTGATGCCCGACATGCTGTCAAAGCCCGCTTTGGCTTTGGCGACTGCGCCTTCATCTATGGCTTTTTTCAGGCTAGCCGCTTCTTGCTGCGCTTTAAGCTGTGCCGTTTCAGCGGCTTTAAGCTCATTTAGCGCCTGCTTTAACCGAGCTTCGTGCTCGGCCAGTTTGGCTTGTAGCTGCTTGTTCTCACGAGCGAACCGCGCATCGGTTTGCTTTGCCAGTTTAGTGCAATCAGGCGCGACAAATTCCGGCAGGTGTTTCGCATCACCACCGCAATACGCTACATAGAAGTAGCCACTAACAAAATAACACTCATGTAGTATCCACACAGCTTCTTGCTGGCTGACTTTACCCTCGTGCGCCGCGCGGTTACCGCTTTTACGAATAGCATGTAGTTTGTCGATAATTTTGCTGGGGACAACAGAGGTAAAGCTGTCAGCATTAAGTTTGTCGACAATGCTGGCGTTGGGATACACCGGCAGTTGTAGTTTGGCGTAAATCACACCGACAATTTTTTCCATCAGGCAGCGCATTTTTACCAGCGCACTTTGCGGGTCGCTACAGGCGTAATCCTGGGCAAAGGCCGCTAGCTGGTATAGCTCGGGTAGCGCTTCAAGATGTTTAAAACTCATTGCGTGCTTCATTCCAATTAATTCCTAATATCCCTGTATCGCAAATTCGGTGCCAGTACTAATCTGGCTTTATTTTTCTATTTTTATTCCTAACCGGTTCATCCAGTTGGTAAGCGTTTGATGGTCTTTTAATCCAAGCATTTGGGTAGCATGCTTTTTCACATTGCTGCTGGCTTTCAATGCCGCCTCGACATATTTTTTTTGAATATTATCAGTTATTTGATATAAATCGACTTTATCATGATATGCCAGTGTAATATCCTCATCTACTGAGGCTTTTGCTACTGACAACATCACATCTGCCAACTCTGCGGCTCCAATTTCGACTTTATCTGACCACAGGAAAGCGCGATTAAGTGTACTCCAAAGCTCACGGATGTTACCTGGCCAGGGTTGTTTAGAAATAAAATTAATTCCTTCTTCGGAAATTTTTTTACTTATATAGCCAGGTTGTTTTACACCTGCGTTATTAATTTGCTGCGTGAGTTGCTGCACAATAAGCGGCAAATCTGCAATTCTCTGTTTTAGAGACGGCAGCGTTATAATGCCAACAGCGAGGCGATAAAACAAATCTTCCCTGAAAGTGCCATCAGCCACCATCTGTTGCAGATTCTTATGAGTTGCGGCAACCACTCTTACATCAACAGTTTTGGTTACAGTATCACCTAGTGGTGTGATTTCTCCTTGCTGCAATGCCCGTAGCAGCTTCACCTGAATATCAGGGCTTAGTTCACCAATCTCGTCGAGAAATAAAGTACCGCCATCAGCTTGTTCAAATAACCCGGGATAATCCTGGTTGGCGCCGGTAAAGGCACCTTTTCTATGACCAAATAAAATGGATTCAACCAATGTTGGTGCAAGTGCGCCACAGTTAACGGTTTTAAGGGGTTTGCTGGCTCTGAAGCTAGCTTTATGAATGGCTTTGGCCATCTCCTCCTTACCGGTACCTGTTTCACCTAAAATAAGGGCCGGAACTTCAGAGGCGGCTAACCGCTTTGCTCTGCTAACAACCGCTTGCATGTTATCTGAGACGCAGGTTATTGCAGAAAATGCCGCATCAAGCTTGGGTGCAGAAGTGGCTTTTGAGGCGATATGCCGTGCTGCGGATTTTGTATACTCCAGGCTGAAGTCTAACGGTATATCAACGTTTAGCGGTTCATTCTTAGGTGTAACCTGCATAAAGCGAACATTGGGTTTGCCCTTGCCAATTAGCACAGACAAGGTTGTCATAGCTGGTGTGCCGGAAGTTAGGTTAACAACAAGCGTTTCCGCTTCTTCAGATAGTTTTCCAATCCACTTCTCGGTTTCTTTGGCAATTGAGTGGTAGTCTATCGGGCTGTCAATATGCGCCCGCTTTACCACAACATCTGCTTCTTGCCGACGAGCATGAGCCAGCTTCTTTTTAATAAACTGCTCGAAACGCCCCCACACCTCTTCACGGTGATTCGATAAGATCACGATTTTATCGAACTGAAAATCAGACTTCGCCGCAATAGCTGAAATAGCCGCGTGCGTATCCAGATCCATATTGTCGATGTCTTTAGTACCAAGCCAGGTTAACAATGTCTTCAAGAAAAGAGTCTCATCTCGGGTAAACCACTGTAATTGATATTACCTGAAATAAACTTTTTTACACTGCTTGAGTTGGATGAGTTTTAGGCTGTCAGCTGATTTTAAAGGCATGTTCATTGAGTCAGAAAAAAGTCTTTTATTGAAAATGATGACTTGTGTCAGTTTTAAGGCAGAGGTCAAAAAAGCATAATTTTCAGGGGATGATTAATGGCGTTTGTCACGATTACGTCACGGATTTGTCACGGGGCACAAAAAAACCACTTAGCTTTCGCATAAGTGGTTGATTTGATTGGCGCACCCGAGAGGATTCGAACCTCTGACCTCTGCCTCCGGAGGGCAGCGCTCTATCCAGCTGAGCTACGGGTGCATCCAGAGCGCGCATTATAGACAGGCTTTCGGCGTAAGTCTATTGTATCTCTGTCGCTTTTTTAGGCGAACAGTTAGCCTGGCTTTTTAATCTCGCGGTTAATGCTTATAATCTGAGCTGTTGTTACTTTTTGCTGAGAATCTTCCGGTTATGCCTTTTCCAAATTTTGTGCTCGGCAAACGACAACAACTGCTACTGATCCTGCTGGGCCTGTTGCTGGTTATTGGGGTAGAAACAGTTCTGCACAATGAGCAACAGCGGCTGCGCAACGCCACTTTGCAGCAGCAACTTACCGCCGGTGACCAGCTTCGGGTACGGTTGGAAAAAGAGTTAAATATTCCGCTGTACTTAACTGCCAGTCTGGCCAGCTACCTGAGTGCCAAGCATGGGCAGCTGGAAGCCAATGAACTTAAGATGCTGCTGGCTGGCCTGGTCCGGCAGTCTCCGCATATCCGCAATATCGGTATCGCCCCGGCGAACCGGATTAGTTACATCTACCCCGAACAAGGCAACGAACAGGCGCTAAACCTCTATTATCCGGATCTGCCGGCACAATGGCCTGCGATTGAAGCGATGATAGCAAGACGTGAGGCCAGGCTCAGCGGCCCGATTGAACTAGTGCAAGGTGGGCGTGCTTTTATCTATCGTTATCCGATCTTTCTGGAAGATGACAGCTACTGGGGCATTGTAAGTACCGTCGTTAATATTGAGCAAATCTGGCAACTTTTGACCAGCACAGCCGCCGAGCTGGATCTCGATATCGCACTACGGGAAGTCAGTACCTTGGGTGAACCCGCCGTCAGCTTTTTTGGCGATAACCAGATTTTCTCAGAGCGCCATCTCACCCTGAATATGGCTATTCGGGGAGCTGAATGGCAAATGGCGATCCGCGAGGCTGGTATTCCCGGTTCCCGTTTACTATTACTCAGACTTAGCCTTTACAGTACCGTTTTGCTGTTTCTTTACCTGCTCAGCCGGTTACTTGCAACGGTCTATCGCCTGCAGCAGAGCCGTAGCGCCTTAACTGAAAGCGAACAACGGTTACGTAGTATCCACGATAATGTACTGGACGGTATCATCACTATTGATCAGCAAGGCATTATTCAAACGGCGAATCATGCCTGTTACCGGATCTTTGGTTACACCCCCCCGGCGTTAGTGGGGCAGCACTGGCGTACACTTCTTAGTAGCAGCGAAAATATAGAACAACATTTCGATACGACCACAGATGGTCCGGTTGAGTATGAGTGCCAGGGGCAGCGTGCCGACGGCCACCCGTTTGAATTACTGCTGTTTCATACCCCGCTGCCGCAACAGAATCTTTATAAGCTCTTTGTGTTGCGTGATATTACCGCCCGCAAGCGCACTGAACGTTTGCAAAATGATTTTGTGGCGACCGTCAGCCATGAATTGCGCACGCCGCTAACGGCGATTAATGGTGCCCTGGGACTGGCGATGAATTCGGTGTTAGGTCCCTTAACCGAGCAGCAATTAAAAATGCTGCACATTGCGCAGCAAAATTGCCGCCAACTGCATCAGTTAGTAAATGATCTGCTGGATTTTGAAAAGTTAAGCAGTGGCAAAATGGCATTTAAGCGTGAGGTAGTGGATTTATTAGTAGTTGTTCAGCCGCTTATTCTGCAGCTGAGTACCAGCCAACAGCGGGCTATTACTCTGGAGGCCGAGACTACCCCGCCCTATCTGGTTATTGCCGACGAGGTACGCTTACGCCAGGTGTGCAGTAATTTACTATCGAACGCGCTGAAGTTCTCCGACAAGAATAGTACTGTCACTATAAGATTACAGCGTTTACCGCAACAGGTGCTGCTACAGGTTATTGATGAAGGCAAAGGCGTACCTGCCGCTTTTGAGCCAATGCTGTTTCAACGTTTTGCGCAGGCCGACAACCAAAGTAGCCGCGCTCAGGGTGGTACCGGTTTAGGTCTGGCAATCAGTAAAGAGCTAACAGAGAAAATGCAGGGTGAGATTGGCTATCAACGTCTGCCAAACGGCAGCTGTTTTTATATAAAACTCCCCGCCGCCAGTATCTAAAAAGCGAATTTCGCGCCAAAAGTTTGCACTACGCTGGCTTTTGTCTTAATTTGTTGGCACTTGGTTGCAAAGGCCAGTGTTACTGCTGTTTTTTGTGCATACTGTGGCTTTGTAACCCGCCGCCACGCGGCCCGACTAAAACAAAAACCAGCCGACCTATCCACGGAGATGTGAAATGCGTAAAACTCTACTCGCTACGGCCGTTGGTGCAGTGCTGTCACTCAGCGCCTGCTCTGACAATACCGCCCCAACCCAACAAGCTAATCAGGCTGCACCAGCAGCGACTGCGGAAGTGACAGTGACTAATCCATTCTTCAAGAAAAGCACTCTGCCATTTGAAGCGCCAAATTTTGCTGAAATTAAAGATGACCATTTCTTACCGGCGTTTGAAGAAGGTATGAAACAGCATATGGCGGAAATTGAAGCCATTGCCAACAACCCAGAGCCAGCCACCTTTGAAAATACTTTTGTGGCAATGGAGAAAAGTGGTGAGCTGTTAACTCGCGTATCCCGGGTGTTCTACAACCTGACCGGTACCGACAGCAACGAACAACGCCGCCAAATTCAAAGTGAACTGGCGCCGAAAATGGCTGCACACTCTGACAATATCAACCTGAACCCAACTTTATTTGCTCGGGTTGAAAGTGTTTACAATGCCCGCAATGATCTGGGTCTGGATGCAGAATCGCTGCGTTTAGTCGAAGTGTACTACGAGCGTTTTGTCCGCTCAGGCGCCAAGCTGAATGACGAGCAGAAAACCGCCATTCGTGCGCTGAACGAAGAACACTCAAAGCTGACCAACCAGTTCTCGCAAAACCTGTTAGCCGAAACCCGTAATATTGCGGTCGTTGTCGATACGGTTGAAGAGCTGGACGGCTTATCACCGGCACAAATTACCTCGGCCGCCAATGCCGCGAAAGAGCGCGGTCTGGAAGGCAAATATCTGCTGAGCATCACCAATACCACGCGCCAGCCGATTTTAACTTCGCTGAATAACCGTGAAGTACGGCAGCGGGTTTGGGAAGCTTCGGCTAACCGCGCACAATCCGGTGAGTTTAATAACACTGAAATCGTTTCCCGTTTAGCACAACTGCGTGCTGAGCGCGCCAAGCTGTTAGGTTACGACAACTGGGCGGCCTATACGCTGGAAAACAACATGGCGCAAAACCCGAAAGCGGTGTTTGACATGTTAGGCTCAATGGTACCGGCAGTGGTTGAAAACACCCTGAAAGAGCAAGAAGCGATTCAGGCGATGATCCGCGAAAAAGGCGGTGATTTTGACGTTCAGCCGTGGGATTGGGAATACTATGCCGAGTTTGTACGTCAGGCTAAATATGACCTGGACGAAAACGAAGTTAAAAAGTACTTCGAGTTTAACCGCGTATTAAAAGACGGCGCCTTCTATTACCTGAACCGTTTCTATGGCGTGCGTTTTGAGCCGCGTCCGGATTTACCGGTGTATCACCCGGATGTAGAAGTGTATGAAGTGTTTGATGCCGACGGCACCAGCATTGCGCTGTTCTATGCTGACTACTTTGCCCGTGAAGGCAAACGTGGTGGCGCCTGGATGAGCTCGTTCGTGGGTCAATCACACCTGACCGGCCAGAAGCCGGTTGTGGTTAACGTAATGAACATTCCAAAAGCGCCGGACGGTGAGCCAACCCTGATCAGCTATGACCATACCACTACCATCTTCCACGAGCTGGGCCATGGTGTACACGGTATGTTCTCCAGCGTGAAGTATCCGTCACTGGCGATGACTGCGGTATCACGCGATTTCGTTGAGTTCCCGTCTACCTTCGAAGAAGACTGGGCGCAGCATCCGGAGATTCTGGCTAACTATGCGAAGCATTACCAAACCGGTGAGCCAATCCCTGCCGATCTGCTGGATAAAGTCATGCGTTCACGCAGCTTTAACCAGGGCTTCGATACGTTAGAGTATATCTCTGCTGCCTTATTGGATATGGAATGGCATACGCTGGGTGCTGACGCACCGCTGCAAAATCCACAACAGTTTGAAGCCGCAGCACTGAAAAAACACGGTGTAGATTTGGCTGCAGTACCACCGCGCTATAAGTCGAATTTCTTCTCTCACTCTATGGGTGGCGGTTACTCTGCCGGTTACTATGCCTATATGTGGAGTGAAATTCTGGCGGCTGATGCTTTTGCCCATGTGCAGAAGAATGGTGGTTTAACCCGTGAGAACGGTGATCATTACCGCAAAAACATTCTGTCAGTGGGTAACTCACGTCCAACCATGGAGTCTTACAAAGCCTTCCGTGGTCAGGAACCTACCACTGATGCGCTGTTAATCCGTCGTGGTCTGAAAACCAAGATTGATTAATTGCGCCATTAAACCGCAGCACAGCGCTGCGGTTTAACAGCAATAAAAAAAGCCTCGCATGAGGCTTTTTTTATTGGGTTAGCCGTTAATCACCGGCAACCTGCATCTGACTGACCAGTACTGAGCCGGTTTGTACCCCGCCACGCCGATCAACATCATTACCAATGGCCACGATATTCATAAAGATATCTTTTAAATTACCGGCAATGGTGACTTCGGCAACCGGGAACTGAATTTCGCCATGCTCTACCCAGAAACCACTGGCACCACGAGAATAGTCGCCGGTGACGGTATTGACACCCTGGCCCATTAACTCTGTTACCAGTAAGCCCTTACCCATTTGCCGGCATAGTGCGGCTAAATCGTCATTGCCGTGCTGCACTAACCAGTTATGAATACCGCCGGCATGACCGGTACTGGCCATGCCTAATTTACGCGCCGAGTAGCTGGTGGTCAGATAGGTGGTTAACACGCCCTGCTCAATCACGGTCAAATCACGGGTTTTTACGCCTTCACTGTCAAAGGGGCTCGACGCTAAAGCCAGATCCAAATGTGGCTTTTCCAGAATCGTCAGGCCAGGCGCCATAATTTGTTGGCCCACTTTATCCAGTAAGAAGCTCGACTTGCGATAAATACTGCCGCCGCTGATTGCCGACACCAGATGTCCGAATAAGGAGCTGGCAATATCCGCGCGGAATAATACCGGTACTTTCTGGGTTGGAATTTTGCGTGGCTGTAGCCGGGATACCGTTTCGCGGGCGGCTTCGCGGCCAATTTGCCGTGGGTCAAGCAAATCGGCATAGCGACGTGCCAAGGTGTAGCTGTAGTCGCGCTGCATATCATCACCGGCTTCGCCGATTACCACACAGCTAAAACTGTGGCGCGAGCTCGGATAACCGACGAGTTGGCCATGGCTATTGCCATACACCTTTAAACCCTGATGGGTTGAAAACGACGCGCCTTCAGAATTAGTAATGCGGCTATCTTCTGCAAAAGCCGCTTCTTCTGCGGCAGCACAGAGTGCAATCGCCTCTTCGGTGCCAATACTGTCCGGGTAATATAAATCTAACTGTGGCGGGTTAAACTCCAGCCAGCTGGCTTCGGCGACACCGGCATGCGGATCTTCCGAGGTATAACGGGCAATATCTGCAGCCGCCTCCACAGTACGCTTTAACGCTTGCGGGCTTAGATCTGCAGTCGAGGCCGAGCCTTTACGCTGGCCGAAATATAAACTGATCCCTAAACCACCGTCCTGATTAAACTCAACCGTTTCCACCTCGCCATGGCGGGTTTCAACACTTAAGCCGCGAGTACGGCTCATTGAGGCTTCGGCGCTACTGGCACCTAATTGCTTAGCATGCGCCAGCACCTGGCTGACAGCTTGTTTAACTTCGGCGATTTCCTGCTGAATAGCGGTTTGCTGCATAGTATTCGAACCTTCTAACGTGATGCGCCTAGCTTATCATAGTCCGCTTCTGGCCGCTGCCCGCGATCCGCTATTTAGTGATATACTAGAGGCAGACCAGTGATGAAGAAGCCACAGCATGACAGATACAGAATTTAAATACGGTGACAGTAAATGGCTGGAGCAGCCAGATCACATCAGTAAAAGCCAGATCAAACGAGAGATGCACGCCTTGCAGGCCTTGGGGGAAGAGCTGATTGCCTTAAGCCCGGCAGCCCGCGCCAAGATCCCGCTGGATGACGCACTGAAAGACGCCTTAGAGCTGGCCGACAAACTGGCCAATAAGCGCGAAGCACTGCGCCGCCATATTCAGTTTATTGGCCGTCTGATGCGGGAACGTGAAGATGAATTAGAGCCAATCGAACAGGCGCTGGCGATTATCCGTAATACCAATCAGGCGGCGACCCGGCAGTTCCACAAAGTGGAAACCTGGCGTGATCGCCTGTTAGCAGAAGCCGATGCGGTAACCGCATTTATCGCCGAATATCCTGAGGTTGACGTACAGCAACTGCGCCAGCTGATCCGTAATGCCAAGAAAGAGCAGGAAAAGCAGCAGCCACCGAAATCTTACCGTGAGCTCTTTCAGCTAATTAAACCTTTTATTATTCAGGATTAAGCAGCCGTTATCGCTTGCTCAGAATAATCAGGCCGCGAAATGCGGCCTGATTTATTTACTGATTTTGCGCTACGCAGTTAACACACTTTGGTTAACCAGCCATGCGGATCTGCCGCCTTACCCCACTGAATATCATTCAGTGCCTGGCGTAAGCTGGCAGTAGTATTACCAAGCTGGCCACCACCTACCGCATATTCCTGACCATTGTGAATTAGGGTACCAACCGGTGTTAATACCGCAGCAGTGCCCGATAACGCCGCTTCAGCACCCGGTTTTACCGCCCGCTCCAGCAACTCATCCACGGTTAGCTCACGTTCTGATACCTTCATACCGCGGTCACGGGCCAGAGTTAAAATCGAGTCACGGGTAATACCATGCAGGAAGCTGGCATCCAGCGCCTTAGTGATAATTTCGTTGCCATCGATGAGCAGGAAGTTGGCGGCACCGGTCTCCTGCACATCACCATTCGGGCAGAACAGTACTTGATCGGCCTGTACTGCGGCACGGGCTTTCATAATAGGTTGCAGCGCACTGGCATAGTTACCGCCACTTTTTACCATACCCATATGCGGCGCGCAGCGCGCATTGTCTTCCAGTAACAGCCGCAGTGGTTTAGCGCCACCGGCAAAGTAATCGCCAACCGGCGACAACAGGACATACAGCATTGAATTTAAACTTGGCGCCGCCGCCTTACCAATAGAGGGCTCAGTACCGATATGGGTTGGCCGGATATACATCGAGCCAGGAGGATTAGGTACATCGGCAGCATAACGTTTAACAATCTCCAGGATCATCTGGCGCAGCATCGCACCATCAAAAGCCGGTAGCGCCAACAAAGCACTGCTTTGCTGTAAGCGGGCGATATTACGGTCCATCCGGAAAATGTGCACCGAGCCGTCGGCATGGCGAAACGCCTTTAAGCCCTCAAAGCAAGTGCTGGCATAGTGCAGCACATGGGCGCCGGGATGCAGGCTAATGCTGTTAACCGGTACTAATGCCGGTTCGCTCCACTGGTTATTGGCAAATTCTGCCAACATCATATCGGGGGTAAAAACGGTTCCAAATGCTGCCATGATAGTTTCCTGCTGTAGAGTAACAGGCCAGCGGCGGGCTGGCCAAAGATCTGATCTTATAATTAATATTTACTGGGTACCGCCAACGGTCATGGCATCCAGCTTCAGCGTCGGCTGACCAACCCCTACCGGCACACTCTGGCCTTGCTTGCCACAGACGCCGACTCCGCTGTCTAGTCTCATATCATTACCCACCATCGATACCTGCTGCATCGCGTCCGGGCCATTACCAATTAGGGTGGCGCCTTTAATTGGCGTGGTGATCTTGCCATCTTCAATCAGATAAGCCTCTGACGCCGAGAACACAAATTTGCCGGAGGTAATATCCACCTGGCCACCGCCAAAATTCGGGGCATAAATGCCTTTTTTCACGCTGGCGATGATTTCTTCCGGCGCATAGTCACCACCCAGCATATAGGTGTTAGTCATCCGTGGCATCGGCAGATGGGCAAAGGACTCACGCCGGCCGTTACCAGTCGGTGCTACGCCCATTAGCATCGCATTGTGTTTATCCTGAATATAACCTTTGAGGATGCCGTTTTCGATTAGCACGTTGTATGCGCTTGGTGTACCTTCATCGTCGATATTCAGCGAGCCACGGCGACCCGTTAAGGTACCATCGTCAACGATAGTACAGTGTTTCGAGGCAACCTGCTGACCAATCCGACCACTGAATGTGGAAGAACCTTTGCGGTTAAAATCGCCTTCCAGACCATGGCCGACCGCTTCATGCAGTAACACACCGGGCCAACCCGCCCCTAATACTACCGGCATGGTGCCGGCAGGGGCATCGATAGCGGTCAGATTCACCTGCGCCATCCGCACCGCTTCACGGGCATATTGCTGCCAGCGTGGCTGACCATCGGTCTCTTCACTGAAGTAATGATAATCAGTGCGGGCACCGCCACCGGCGCTGCCACGTTCACGCCGGCCATCCTGTACCAGTAATACCGAACAGTTTAGCCGTACCAATGGCCGGATATCAGTAGCAAAGGTACCATCACTGGCCGCCACCAAAACTTCTTCATACACACCGGTCAAGCTAACCATCACCTGTTCGGCCCGGCTATCCAGGCTACGAATATAGGCTTCAATCTGATGTAGTAACGCCACTTTTTCGGTATTCGTTAAACTTTGCAGCGGCTCGCAAGGCAGATAAATATTGCTGTTACCACTTTTGCTAAAAGCTTTTACGCTGCCCTGTTGACCCTGTGCCGCGATACCGCGGGCGGCACCAGCGGCTTGCATTAATGCATCACGGTTGATGCTATCAGCATAGGCAAAACCGGTTTTTTCACCGCTAATGGCGCGCACGCCAACACCGCGTTCAATATTAAAAGAGCCGTCTTTTACCAGGCCATCTTCCAACACCCAGGACTCATGCACACTGGATTGGAAGTAAAGGTCGGCATAATCGAGCTGATGCGCAAACAAAAAGCCCAGCGTCTGCTCGAGATCGCGGGCGCTTAGCTCAGAAGCATTAATCAGATTTTGTTCTACGACATTCATGGTTTCAGCTCACTTTTAAAACGGTTATGAAGTTTTACCGGCATTTTGCTGGCCAGTTGCGGACATTCTGCCAGGTCAACTTCGATACTGATCGCGCCCACCTCAGTGCCAGCATCGGCCAGCACTTCGCCCCAGGGGTTGATAATCAGGCTATGACCATAGGTTTCCCGGCCATTAGCATGAATACCGGTTTGCGCGGGAGCGACGACAAAGCACTGGTTTTCAATCGCTCTGGCCCGTAACAACGTATGCCAGTGTGCAGCGCCGGTAGGCCGGGTAAAAGCCGCGGGCACCGCCAGTACATTCATGCCTAACATTGCCAGTTGCTGAGCCAGTCCCGGAAAGCGCACATCATAACATATCGTCATACCGAGTTTCAGACTGCCCTGCTGGCTTAATGTCACTTTATTGCCCGGCATAGTGCTAACGGATTCACTATAGCTGCCGGTGCTATCGGCGACTGCCACATCAAATAAGTGTAACTTCTGGTAATCAGCCAAAATACGGCCATCCGGGCCAAATAAAACGCTGCTGGCGTAAAAGCGCTGTGGATCAGGGCTGGCCGTAGGCATACTTCCCGCCAGTAGGTAGACCTGATACGTCTTTGCCAATGCTGCGGTTTTTTGTTGTAGTTGCCCTGCTCCCAGCGGCGCCTGATATTGCCGTTGTAAAGTTTCACCACCGCCAAACACCGCAAAGCATTCAGGCAATACCACCAGATGCTGCGCGGCCTTGGGTAAGGTGGCCAACAACTTTGCTACCTGAGCGAAGTTACGCTCAGGCTCAGGCTGACTGGTTAATTGTAATGCGGACAATCGCCAGCGACTGTCCGCAGTATCAGTTGAGCAGAGGTTGGCGGCTGTCATCATTGCGGATCTCAGGTTGGGCAATTCTTACCGGCACCGGCACTTCGGTGCTGTGACGGTTTACCTCGGTCACCACCGGCTTATCAAAACTGCCCGTGACCGTAAAGTTAATCCGGGAAATCACTTCAGCCGATTGAAACACCTCATCCAGCGCCAGCGCAGCCAGACCAGTTGCCGGATTAACCATCCAGGCGATGATTACCGGTAAACTGGAGGTGACCTTCGGAGAAAATGATACCTGATAATCCATCTCACGCTTTACCAGGTCGGCATACCCCTGCAGCTGCATATTGCCAGGCACACCATCGATACTGAAATCGCTGGTTTGCGCTACACCTTGCTGCAAGCTGAGATTTCCGCTCATCCGGTTATAAAAAAAGCCTTTCGCAAACACATCGCGAAAGTCCAGCCGGAGTTTGCGAACAAGTGAGTTTAAACTGAAGATTGAGAATAACCGGGCGCCCTGATCGCTGACTTCAGTCAGTGAGCCTTCACCCAAGGCAAATTGCACCTTGCCGTTCAGCGCCTTCATCGCGAACTGCTGCGGCGCACCCTGCCAGTGCAATGTAAAATCAAGCTCGCTACGACTGCCGCTAATCGCACTACTTAAGCCATATTCTGTTAATAAGGCGCCGAGATTAGGGCTGACGAAGTTACCACTAAACTGACTGAGTCCTAACTCCGCATCCGGTTGCCAGTTGCCTGTTAGATTAAATTTATTACCCTTGTAGTCGGTTTGCAGCTCAGTTAGCTGCCAACGCTCACCTGTACCTGCGGCTTTAAGCGTTACATTACCAAAGCGATAAGGCCCAACGGCACAATCTTTACACCGTAGTTGCAACGGCACCATTTCCGTTAGCCATTGCTGAGCCTGGCGTTCCGGCTCGGGTGCGGGTGTGGTTTCCACCGCAGCACTGTCTGCTGCAAGCAGCGGCTGTGGCAACACTAAATGCAGGTAGTCCAGCTCGGCGGTTAAACCTTTGGCTTGCCAATCATGGAAAAATTGCCAGCGGCTGGCAATTTCAGCGCCATTTAACTGTAACTGCCAGGCATCGGCCGTTGGTGTCAGGTCAAATACGGTATTCGTTAGCTCAAGCTCAGCGGGTAACCGGATTTGCTGGATCTGCCCCCGCACCCGTTGCAAGGGTGGTAACCATCCTGGTTCAGTTGCCGCCTTGCTGAGCAGCGGCTGCAACAGACTAAACCAACTGGTTAATTCGGCAGACGCTAAATCAACCTCTACCGTAAAACCCGTTTGTGTCAGGCTGGCTTTATCCGGCCCCAGCATTAATTGGGCCCGCTCTATGCGGCCACTGCTATGCGATAATTGCGCCTGAAAATCCAATAGCTGCGGATAACTTAGCGCCACAAAGCTTTGTTCGGTATTACCATTGGCCACCAAATGCAGCAGCGCGCGCTGCCCGACACTTTTTTGATAGGGAATGGGTAATTGTAAAGCCAGTGCACTGAGATCGGCATCTAAGGTTGCCTGATAAGTAAAACCCTGCTCGGGTAGGTTTAATGCTAACTGTAGTTGCCAGTCGGCGGCTCCGGCGAGTAAGTCTTCATTATCGGTAACTAGCAATAATTGCAAATCTTCGGCCAAGGCCTGCCCTTGTAACGTCAGCTCAATTTGATAACCAAGGTCCTGCATCGCACCGTTAAAACTGCCGCTGGCCGGCAAACCCAAATAGCGAAATTGTAAGGCTTCGCCGGCTAACACTTCGTTGCGAAAGTTCACCCGCCCGGTTAAGCCATCAAGCTGAATCGCAGGTGCCTGCAGGTTTGCCTGTACATTGAGTAGGTCAGCGCTGCCGGATGCCACCACACCAGGTTCGGTAAGTCCAATCTCTAATAACAAATCACCGCGCACCGGACCTGCCAGCCCGAGATGTTGCAAGGTTTTACCTAAACTATTTTGTAGCGAAGACGCCAACATCAACTCTGTTAACGCAGCGGTATCAAGCTCCGTATTGAGCCGGATATCAAGTTGAGTGGCACGTCGCAAATCGACAATACTGGCTTGTACCGGGTCAGTCAGGGGCAATAACCCCAGATAGCCCTGCTGACCTTCAATTAGCATGGCGGCATTATCAAACCACAGTGCAGCCTGTAACTCAGTTAATGCCGGCCAGTCTGGAGCAAAGCGAAAGGTTGCGCCGTTTAAACCGGCGTACACCTGAAAATGGCCCGTCGCATCACTAAACGGATAATCAGCAAAAGCACCTTGCCACAGCACTGTTGCCTGCTGTAGCTGACCGCCTTCTATCGCTACACTCAGATAATCCCGTGTTTTCTCAGGCATATAACGCTGTGGAAAATACTGACTGGCCTTTGCAGCATCCAGACCGGTTAACTGTGCCAACAGGGCGAGCTCTGGTCGCTCTCCGAGGGTGATACTGGCTTCGGCTGCCAGCTCGAAATCGCTCAGTTGCAATTGAAATTCAGGGATCTGGATCTGCCAGCCCGCTATCGTGGGCACTAACCTGAGCTCTGCTACCAGCTGTTGGTAATCCCACGGCGTCGGGAACAGTCCGTCCCAGTCTAAACTTTGTTGCTCACCATTTAGCCGCAGCCAGATCAGGTGCTCGGTCGCCGCCAACTGCCCCTGTAACTGCTTTAATCCGGGCACATCACCAACTGCAACAGTACTGAGCGCCTCCACTGTACCCGTTAGTTGCCATTGCTCCTGCCGGACGCGAAGTTGTAATTGTTGTAAATATCCCGTCGGTTGGTACGCCAATATGGCTTCTAGTTTTTCACTGTCTTCCGCCAGCAACTGAGCGAGTGGCTGTAGCGCGTCTAACTGAAAATCGCTCAGGGTTGCCAGATACTGCTCATCGGCACGACTTAGTTGCAATGTCAGCCCTGGCCATTGTGTTAATGCATCAGCCAGCGTGAGTTCAGTAGATAATAGCTGCCAGCCGTTGCTGTTGGGCGTCCAGAGTAATTGTCCAGGGCCGAGTTTCAAACTATGTTGCACGGCCTCACGCTGCCAGTGCAGACTATTCTCGGCCAGCTCTAATTGCAGATAGGTGAACTGGCCACCGCTTAAACCCGCCCAGGCTCGGAAGTTAAGGGCAGCTTTCTGTAACCGGCTACTTTGTGGCAGGAATTGCACAAACCAGGGCAGTACGTCCAGCTCTGCGCTCTCTAAATAGAGTTGCCCTTGTGCTTGCTGAAGATCTGGCCCCTGAAAATCGAGAATAAAACTGATGGTATTGGCTGTGACTCCGGCAATGGATAACTCGCCATGCCCCTGGTGACGTTCACCCGCATTTCGCCAGTTCAGGCGGTGGATCTGTATCTCCTGCTCCGGGTGCTCGGCACTGATCAGCACCAGCTGACTGTCGATAACGGTAAAATCTTTTAGTTGCCGGAAAAACAGTTGTTCCAGTGCCGGGAGTGTTAATTCGTTGCTAGCCGCAGAGGGTTGCTGGCCTAACAGTTGGTCGGCATTGAGCTGATAGCGCAAGCCCTGTAACTCGATTTGCTCCGCCGTGATGGTACGTTGCAATAAGGTTTGCCAGAAATCGAGATGTAACGATGTTTGAGCGATAGTCAGGACGGGTTGTTGCGGGTCACCCAGTTCAAGCTGTCGCAGTAACAGGGCCGGTCCGCTACCCCGCCATCCAGCACTGATCTGGCCGATCGCAACCGTAGCACCTAGCTGGTTGCTAAGTACCTGCTCAATTTGCTGTTTGTAACTGTCCGCATAAGGTAAGGCCAGGCGTAATACTGAGATTACCGTTGCCAGCAACACTAAGCAAAGTGCCAGCGCAACCCAAACTTTATGCAAACAGTAAAAGCAAACCCGTTTTACTTGCTGCACTACATCATTACCACGTCGAACTGTTCCTGCGTATACATGGGCTCCGACTGAATACTGATTTGTTTACCAATAAACACCTGCAATTCTGCCAGGCTGTGGAACTCATCTGTCGTTAGGGCATCACGAACTACCGGCGAGACATACACGACAAATTTATCTGCAGAATAGGCACGGTTTACCCGGACGATTTCCCGCAAAATTTCAAAACAAACGGTTTCAACGGTTTTCAGCGAACCGCGCCCCTTACATACTGGACACTCTGAGCATAGGATATGTTCCAGACTTTCGCGGGTTCTTTTCCGGGTCATTTCAACCAGACCCAAGGCTGAGAAGCCGTGAATGTTGGTTTTCGCACGATCACGGGCCAATGCCAGTTCCAGACTATGGAACACCCGTCTTTTATGTTCGTCATTTTGCATATCGATAAAATCGATAATGATAATACCACCGAGATTACGCAGGCGTAGCTGACGGGCAATCGCCTGGGTGGCTTCGGTATTGGTGTTGAAAATGGTCTCGTCCAGATTGCGATGGCCAACGAAAGCACCGGTATTGACATCGATTGTGGTCATCGCTTCGGTCTGATCAATCATCAGATAGCCACCACTCTTTAGCGGCACCTTGCGCTCCAATGCGCGCTGGATCTCGTTCTCAACGTCAAATAAATCAAAAATCGGCCGTTCGCCGGGGTAATACTCCAGTAACGGAATAATCTGCGGCATAAATTCTTCACAAAAGGCGGTAAGCTGCTGAAAGGTCAGTTTCGAGTCGACCCTTACCCGCTCCAGCTCAGTGCCGACAAAGTCCCGCAAAATACGGTAACTCAGACTCAGATCCTCGTAAACCACCCCTTCTTTCCGGGTGTTTTTTTTCCGTTTTAGGATCTTACTCCAGAGTTTTTTTAGAAATTTGGCGTCTTGTACCAACTCGTCTTCAGCCGCGCCCTCTGCAGCTGTGCGTACAATAAAGCCGCCACAATCGTCGACGCAATTGCTCACAATATCTTTTAAGCGTTGCCGCTCTGCTTCGGACTCCAGCCGCTGCGAAACACCCACATGCGCACTGTCTGGCATAAACACCAGGTAGCGTGACGGCAAGGTAATATCAGTAGTGAGTCGGGCTCCCTTAGTGCCAAGGGGGTCTTTTACCACCTGTACCAGTAAGTACTGCCCTTCACGAACCAACACCCGAATATCTTTACTGACGGCCGGCTTAGTATCTAATTCGCTGGCTTCATTGTGTTGCACTATATCTGACGCGTGCAAAAAGGCTGCTTTATCTAAACCAATATCGACAAAGGCAGCCTGCATTCCCGGTAATACCCGGCTGACTTTACCGACATAAATATTGCCTACTAAACCCCGTCGAGCCTGACGCTCAATATGTAACTCCTGTAATACCCCGTTCTCAATTAAAGCGACACGGGTTTCGGTCGGGGTGACATTAATTAATAGTTCAGCACTCATCCTAGCTCCTGCAGTTGCTGTAACAGGCGATCAGTCTCACACAGTGGTAAACCCACCACGCCAGTGTAACTGCCGTTAATCCGCTCAACAAAACGGGCAGCCTGCCCCTGAATACCATAACCGCCCGCCTTATCTGCAGGCTCGCCGCTCTGCCAGTATGCATCCAATTCAGCAGCAGAGATATTCCTGAACCAAACCTCGGTACAACTTAGTGCCTGTAATTGGTGCTCACCGCTAACAACAGCGACTGCCGTGAATACCTGGTGGCTACGCCCGCTGAGCTGGCTCAGCATCTGCAGAAAGTGACTTTTGGATTCCGGTTTACCCAGAATGTGCTGTTCCAGCACGACAGTGGTATCCGCACCAAGTACCGGCAAACGTCCGGCTATCGCAACAGCACCAGCGCGCGCCTTAGCCAATGCCAGCCGGCTAACATAGGCCGCAGGCGTCTCACCAGAGATCACACTTTCGTCAATCTGTGGACTAACTAACTCAAAGTTAACGCCTATTTGCGTCAACAACTCCCTACGCCTCGGTGACGCTGAGGCAAGCGCAATTTTCGGATACATTATTGGATCTTAAGTTGACGACGATAACGGCGTAACAGCCAGAATAACCAGGGCCAGACTAACATCCCGATCACCACCGGCCACAAATAAGCGGGCCGGAAATTGACCCCGGTTAAAAAGTGACTCAGCCAGAATACCAGTAACTGATATAGCGCTAATAACAAACCGACTAAAAGCGCTTGCTGAATTACTGCGAAATTCCTTATTTTTAGATAGTTCACCCCTACAACAAAGCTAACTACCGAAAAGGCCAGCGCATTTACACCTAGCACTGTGCCAACCAGTACATCGGTTAGAAAACCGACGACAAAGGCCGTACCAATATTTACTCGTCTTGGTAACGCCAGGGTCCAGTACATCACCACTAACAGTGCCCAGTCAGGGCGAAATAATGTCAATTGGTAGGGCACCGGAATAACCGTCAGTAATAACGCCGCTAACAAACTAAGATAAATAAAACCTAACCCCTGAGCCGGACGCATTAAAGTGGCTCCTCCGCTGGCGGCTCAACAGTGAGCTGGTTACCTGGCAACAAAATTAACACGTGACGGATCCGGTCGAGCTTCGCATAGGGTCTGGCCATCACATTCATAAAAGGCTGGCTATCATCTTTAAACACCCGGGTGACTTCCGCTACCGGATAGCCTTCCGGAAAACGACCATCTAAACCGGAGGTTAATAAACGATCGCCCTCACGGATATCCGTACTCAGAGGTAAATGAATGACCCGCAGCTGGTCCCATTGCCCGATACCCTCGGCGATCGTACGGATCCCGGTACGCTCGGCACGCAACGAAATGGCATGAGTATTGTCTGAAATCAGTAAAGCCCGACTACTACTGGGCCCAACACTAACAATCTGCCCCACAACACCTTTATCATCAATCAAAGGTTGATGTACGGTAACGCCATCATTACTGCCTTTGTTTAAGACCACTTGATGTGCGAATGGGTGGCTGTATACGGCTAAAACCTCTGCAATCAGCCGCTGCCCTTCTACCACGGGCGCAGAGCCCAGCAAGGCACGTAACTTATTATTTTCCTGCTGCAGGAAATTTAGTAACTGCAACTGTGCATCTTGCTGTAATAACCGTTCTCGCAATGCCGAGTTTTCGGTAAGTAATTGTTGTTGTGACATCAATTGTTCGGAAGCACTGGAAATCAGACTTTCCGGTAAACTGGCGGCATAAAACAGAGGGCTAACGGCAGAGGTCAGATAACTGCGGATTTGCGTCGCGCTATCGGTATAGCGGTCAACAAACATCAGCCCGACACTGCAGGCTAGCGCTAAAACTAAACGCAGCCCGAGTGCCGGGCCGCGTGCAAAAAAGTCATTCATGTAAGTCTCAGAAAGTCAGAAACCTCTTTACTCGTAGCTGAAGACATCACCACCGTGCATGTCGATCATCTCTAGTGCCTTACCGCCACCGCGGGCAACGCAGGTCAAAGGATCATCGGCAACCACCACCGGAATACCGGTTTCTTCCATTAACAGGCGATCTAAGTCACGTAATAGCGCGCCACCACCGGTTAACACCATGCCACGCTCGGAAATATCGGATGCCAGCTCAGGTGGTGATTGCTCCAGCGCTACCATGACAGCACTGACGATACCGGCCAATGGCTCTTGCAGTGCTTCCAGGATCTCATTGCTGGTCATGGTAAAGCTACGCGGCACCCCTTCTGCCAGGTTACGGCCACGAACTTCAATTTCTAACACATCGTCACTTGGGTAGGCAGAGCCGATCTCTGTTTTAATACGTTCAGCCGTAGCTTCACCGATCAAGATGCCATAGTTACGACGGATGTAGTTGACGATAGCATCATCGAATTTATCACCACCAATTCGCACTGAGGATGAATACACCACACCATTTAACGAGATAATCGCAACCTCAGTAGTACCACCGCCGATATCTACCACCATAGAGCCTGTTGCTTCCGATACTGGTAAGCCAGCACCGATCGCTGCAGCCATCGGCTCGTCAATCAGATACACTTCACGCGCACCAGCCCCCTGGGCTGACTCACGAATGGCCCGGCGTTCAACCTGAGTTGACCCACAAGGAACACAGACCAACACTCTCGGGCTTGGGCGCAGAAAACTGTTGCTGTGCGCCTGACGGATAAAGTGCTGTAACATTTTCTCGGTAACATAGAAGTCAGCAATAACACCGTCTTTCATTGGCCGGATTGCTTTAATATTACCAGGTGTTCTACCCAGCATCCGCTTCGCAGCGTGACCAACAGCAGCAACACTTTTCGGGCCACCAGCACGCTCCTGACGAATAGCAACTACCGAAGGCTCGTTCAAAACGATGCCCTGATCTTTGACATAAATAAGGGTATTAGCTGTACCAAGGTCAATGGACAGATCGTTGGAAAAAATGCCGCGCAATTTATTAAACATGGGGAAGGTGGATCCTTTTAACGACATCCCGCTGCAAGGCTGAAGTAGCGGCAGCAGAAATAAATTTATACAGAATTATTGCTATTCTAAGTAACTCTCCGGCAAGAAAATAGCTTTTTGTCACATTTTTCCCAAATAAAGCAGGAACCCGTTGTAACTGACAAAATCACCGCACAAACTGGCCCCCACAGATGGAAATTGCCGCACCAGTAAAACCGATGACGTTATAATAGCCACCACGCGTTATTTATTGGTCACTTTGCATGACGACACAGCTGTCAGCCGAATATCACTGGCAACTACTGCCGGCTAGCATGGTTTCAAACCCAGCACCGGAAATTTGGATTTGCTCGTTAAAAGCACCTGTCGCCGAGATAGCGGGTAACAAGTGGTTAAAACTGCAATCGGCATTACAACAGCGTCAACCCGGACAAGGGATCCTGAGCTTCGGCGGCGCCTTTTCTAACCACTTGGCGGCGTTAGCTGCAGCTGGACATCACTATAACTTTCCTACTATTGGTATTGTCAGAACTGACCACCTTGACCAACAGAATCCTACTTTAAAACGCTGTCAGGCTTTTGGGATGCAACTTAAAGCACTTAACCGTGATAGCTATAGACAACACCAGCAGACGGAGTTCCTGAATAGTTTAAAAATATCTTACCCGCATTATCTTATAGTACCTGAGGGAGGGAGTGATCAGGCAGGTGCCTGGGGTGTTCGCACTTTACCCCTGCAGCAGACGCCAGCAGGCGCCGCCGATCTGCTCTGCTGTGCCACTGCCAGTGGTGGCACTCTGGCTGGCATTATTCATCAACATCCAACAATTAGGTGTCTGGGGTTAGCTGTAGTTAAAGATAGCTCACTGCCACAACGCGTCAACGCCTGCCTGCCATCCGATGAGATATTCAATAACTGGTCTATTGCTCAGGCAAGATCAGGCTATGGCAAGCTATCGGCAGACCTCACCGCTTTCTGCTGCCAGTTAAAGCGTGAATATAATATCAGCACTGAGCCGGTATACACCGGTAAAGCTCTGCACCTACTAATAGAACTTATAACAAAAGGCGCGCTTGCGAACGTAAAGCGGGTAGCGTTTTTTCATACCGGTGGTTTGCAGGGGCTGCATGGTTTGCACTATCGCCAACAGCTGACTGCAGAGCAGTATCAGCTGTTGGCAGCAGAGTCAGCGATGATATAAGTTTTAGCGACGCGTGATCGTTCAGTCATATAGCTGCAGCTATGGTTCGCTGTGATACGCCGTTGTTGGAGTTTGGCTTAATCTTTTCTATCACTATCGTAGAATGACTTCGGTACAGCAGGCTTAGCGGAGTCTCAGTGTGGTGTAAGCGTTTGGTTTCGCTTTTCGTGCAGGGGGTGCTTAGTCACAGTGCGGTGTGTCATTGATAGCGCGGTTAGGGCTCGTTGCTATTGGTCTGCTTTATTGTCTCGCTTGAATGTCTTTATCACCATCGCAGGATGACTCCGGTACGGCGGGCGTACCGGAGTCTGAGTGTGGTGTACTCGTTTAGCTTGGCGCTTTGTGCAGAGGCAGTTTGGTCGAAGT
>NZ_LCWL01000146.1:0-31997 GCF_001441695.1 Alishewanella sp. WH16-1
TTAACTGATCGGCATTAGGCGGCGCCTGCTTTTTTGTTGTCTTAAGATTACTGCGCTAGAGCGTGTTGATCTTTGCTGTTCACTTTTCAATCAACCCACATTGGTAGCCACATCATGCTAAATGCAAGGGCTACCATCGCTTGGTAATTTCTCGCCAACTTATCATATCGTGTTGATATAGCTCTATATTTTTTAATGTTCATAAACGCATTTTCAACCAAATGCCTCAAGTGATACATGCTCCAATCGATATCGTGGTTACCCGTCTTGTTATTAATTCGCCGTGGTATAACGGGTTTTGCGCCTCTGCAACGAATAAATTCTCTTAGCGTTTCGCTATCGTATCCTTTATCGGCGGCAACGATTGCTGTACCCGATATGCCATCAAGTAGTGATTCGCCATGAACGATATCATTCACGTGGCCACCTGATATTTCAAAGTGAATTGGTAAACCGCCGCTATCAACAGCTAAGTGGATTTTTGTCGTTTTACCACCCCGGCTGCTGCCAATTGCTTCATTTTGGCTGTTACGAATAGTTGTGCAGTCTTGATGAGCTTTGACAATACTACCGTCAATAAAAACCCACTCTGGGTCATGTAAAGAGCTGAGAAATTTAAATATTTCAGCCATCACGCCTTTGCGTGACCACAGGTTGAAACGTCTGAATATCTTACTCCAGCGACCAAACTCCTGCGGAACATCCCGCCAAGGAACACCTGTTCGCATTCGATATAAAATCCCCTCAAGGGTCATTCGGTGTTCCGGTTTTTTGTAAATTCGGCCCGTTAAATACATCACTCGTGATAGTAAATCCCAGGTTTTATCTGTTAGCATTAGTCTCGGCATTTGAGTTCGTTGTTTTGTTTTTTGGCGAAACCATTATAACGCACTCATTTGCCGTTCGTTTTTTATACCGCAAAGATCAACACGCTCTAGTAACACAGCAAACAAGACATTATCCCGGCCCGAGACCCGGTTATGACCGGATAGCGGGCCGCTCACCGCTATTACAGTGCTGCCAGCGCCGCGTTTAAGGTTGCGCTTGGCCGCATCGCTGCAGCTACTTTGGCCTGATCCGGACGGTAGTAACCGCCGATATCCACTGCCTTACCCTGCACGCCGTTTAACTCCGCCAGAATTTGCTGCTCGCTGGCTTCCAGGGTGTCCGCCAGTTTAGCAAAGCGTGCTGCCAGTGCGCTGTCAGCCTGTTGTTTTGCCATGGCGCGGGCCCAGTACATCGCCAGATAGAAGTGGCTACCTCGGTTGTCCAGCTCACCGGCTTTACGACGTGGTGATTTGTCGTTGTCCAGGAATAAGGCTGTCGCCTGATCCAGGGTATCGGCCAGGATCTGTGCCACCTTGTTACCGGCAACCTGAGACAGATGCTCCAGTGATGCTGCTAGCGCCAGGAACTCACCGAGTGAATCCCAGCGCAGATGGTTTTCATCAACAAACTGCTCGACGTGTTTAGGTGCTGAACCACCGGCGCCAGTTTCGAACAAGCCGCCGCCGTTCATCAGTGGCACGATAGACAGCATCTTGGCGCTGGTACCCAATTCGAGGATTGGGAACAGGTCAGTCAGATAGTCACGCAGCACGTTACCGGTTACCGAAATCGTATCCAAGCCTTGCTTCATCCGCGCCAGAGTATGACGGGTAGCCTCAACCGGCGACATAATCTGCAGATCCAGACCAGTAGTATCGTGCTCTTTTAAGTAGCTTTGTACTTTCTTAATCAACTCAGCATCATGAGCGCGGGCGCTATCCAGCCAGAATACTGCTGGCGTGTTGCTTAAACGGGCGCGGTTAACGGCCAGTTTTACCCAGTCACGGATAGGGGCATCTTTTACCTGACACATGCGCCAGATATCGCCAGCTTCGACCTGATGGCTAAATACTACTTCGCCTTGGCCGTTAGTTACCACTACGGTACCGGCAGCCGGAATTTCGAAAGTTTTATCGTGTGAACCGTACTCTTCCGCTTTCTGCGCCATTAAGCCGACGTTCGGTACTGAACCCATGGTACGCGGGTCAAAAGCACCGTTCTTCTTACAAAATTCAATCGTTTCCTGATAAACACCGGCATAGCAACGATCCGGGATCACGGCTTTGGTATCATGTAACTGACCATCCGGGCCCCACATCTGACCAGAGCTGCGGATCATCGCTGGCATCGAGGCATCGATAATCACATCGCTTGGTACATGCAGGTTGGTAATGCCTTTATCGGAGTTCACCATCGCCATCGCTGGCTTGCTGGCATACAGCGCCTTGATATCGGCCACAATAGCGTCCTGCTCGGCTTGCGGCAGCTGTGGCAGCTTGGCATACAGATCGCCAATACCGTTGTTCACATCCACGCCCAGCTTGTCAAAGGTGGCGGCATATTTGGCGAAGATTTCTTTGTAGAACACCTTTACCGCATGACCGAACATAATGGGGTCTGATACCTTCATCATGGTGGCTTTTAAATGCAGCGAGAACAGTACGCCCTGCGCTTTCGCGCTTTCTACTTCAGCGGCATAGAAGTCACGCAGCGCTTTAACACTCATAAAGGTGGCATCAACCACTTCACCCGCCAGCACCGCGACTTTTTCTTTGAGTACTTTGACGCTGCCGTCCGCCTGCTGCAGGCTGATTTTCAGCACATCATCAGCAGCCATGGTCGCGGATTGCTCAGAGCCATAAAAATCGCCGGCCGTCATATGAGCGACATGAGACTTAGAGCTGCTGCTCCAGGCACCCATGCTATGCGGATTTTTACGGGCATATTGTTTAACTGAAGCCGGTGCGCGACGGTCAGAGTTACCTTCCCGTAATACCGGGTTAACTGCCGAGCCTTTAATTTTGTCGTAGCGTGCTTTAGCATCACGCTCCTGCTCGGTTTTCGGCTCTTCCGGATAATCTGGCAGCGCATAGCCCTGGGCTTGCAATTCTTTGATCGCTGCTTTCATTTGTGGAATAGAGGCACTGATATTTGGCAGCTTGATAATGTTGGCATCCGGCTGTTTCGCCAGCTCGCCCAGCTCAGCCAGATCGTCGTTGATGCGCTGTTCAGCAGTTAAAAATTCCGGAAAGCTCGCAATAATACGGCCCGACAAAGAAATATCACGGGTTTCAACGGCTACACCGGCCGCGGCAGAAAAGGCCTCAATAATCGGCAATAACGACTGGGTAGCCAGCGCTGGCGCTTCATCAGTGATGGTGTATATAATTTTTGCACTTTCTTTCGACATGTTAGTTCCTGTATTGTTAGCGCCGGATCGCCATGACAAGGCCATCGCCACCCGTGTATGGAAATTGTTTAAAACGCAGCCAAACAAAGCCGGCTGAGTATATCAGCATCAAGGCGAATAAAACAGGCAGCGCGCATCCAGCGGCACACTACCGGTTAAACAGCGCCAGCGGGCGGCGCTGAGTCAATACTACAATTACTAGCAGATGCAGAGACCAGGCGTGAATAATCAAAAACGGCCGTCCCGGCCAAAACATAAGGCTTTTTCGGCAAAAAACAATAGGACTAAGGTAGAAAATCCACTATTGGTACTCTTTAATAAGCCCTATGATGTGTTAAGTCAGTTTACCGACAACAGCACACCGCCGCGCCAGACACTGGCTGATTTTTTAGCCATTCCGGATATCTATGCTGCCGGCCGGCTGGATCGGGACAGTGAAGGCCTGCTGCTGTTAACCAACTGCGGTAAGACCCAGCAAAAAATCGCCGATCCGGCCTTTAAAGCACCGAAAACCTACTGGGTGCAGGTCGAGGGGCAAATTACCGAACAGGCTCTGGCACAGCTGCGTCAGGGTGTACAACTTAACGACGGCATGACGCTACCGGCCCAGGCTGAGCTTTTAGCCGCACCCGAACTCTGGCCGCGGCAGCCGCCGGTTCGCTATCGGGCCAATATTCCGACCAGTTGGCTGGCCCTGACCATTCACGAAGGTCGTAACCGTCAGGTGCGGCGAATGACAGCCGCAGTTGGCTTCCCTACCCTGCGGTTAGTGCGGGTTAGGATTGGCGACTGGCAACTGGACGATCTGGCGCCGGGGCAGTATCGTAGTATCAATTTGTAATCCGCACTGACGCGGCAGCGACGACAACAAGGAATAGCATGAGCAGGAACAGACTCCATCTGACAGTAGCAGCGGTGGTTTATTATCAGGGCCAGTTTTTACTGGTACAGGAGCGCGACAAACTCAGTGGTCGGGAAGTCCTCAACCAACCGGCCGGCCATATGGAAGAAGATGAGGATTTGCTTAGCGCCGTCTGCCGAGAGGTTTACGAGGAGACCGGTTTGACCTTACTGCCGACCGCCTGGCTGGGTCTGTCACAACTCAAAGCCAGCAATGGTCATACCTATGTCCGGGTAAACTTTCTGTTTGAACCCGACAGCCTGCCGCCAGCGTTTCGCCCCCAGGATCCGGATATCCTGGCACTGCATTGGCTAAGTAAAAACGAGTTACTGGCGCAAAAGCTGCCACCCCGCAGTCAGTTGGTGTTGGATGCCATTGATCTCTGTTTAGCTGGCACCCGACTGCCACTGTCGTTGATTCAACCGCTTTGTTAGTAGCAACTCGCAGGTTGCTCTGCATTTTTCCCTCGGTGAACATTTTTGCCCGGCTATTTTGGTGTTATAATCCGCGCCTTTGTTTTGGGCTCTCTAAAAGCGCGGTGTCATGTCAGAGAACAGCAGTAAAAAAGTAATCGTCGGGATGTCCGGCGGCGTCGATTCATCCGTTTCCGCTTACCTGTTATTACAACAGGGTTATCAGGTGGAAGGCCTGTTTATGAAAAACTGGGAAGAAGACGACAACGACGAATACTGTGCTGCCGCAGAAGATATGGCTGATGCCCAGGCCGTATGCGATAAACTGGGTATCAAATTACACAAGGTCAACTTTGCCGCCGAATACTGGGACAATGTGTTCGAGTATTTCTTAGCCGAATATAAAGCCGGGCGCACCCCTAACCCGGACATTATGTGCAACAAAGAAATCAAGTTTAAAGCCTTTCTGGAGTTTGCCGCCGAAGCGCTGGGCGCTGACTATATCGCTACCGGCCATTATGTACGCCGCCGTTATCAGGATGGTCACTGGCAAATGCTGCGTGGTCTGGATCACAATAAAGATCAAAGCTACTTCCTCTACACCCTGGCCGAGCAACATATTGCACAAACCTTGTTTCCGGTTGGCGATTTGGAAAAGCCGGCCGTACGCGCCATTGCTGAGCAGCAAGGCCTTGTCACCCATGATAAAAAAGACTCCACCGGCATCTGCTTTATCGGCGAGCGCAAATTTAAAGATTTTCTGCAGCAGTATTTACCGGCGCAGCCGGGCGAGATTGTCAGTATTGATGATGGCAAAATTATCGGCCGCCACGAAGGCCTGATGTATCACACCCTGGGCCAGCGTAAAGGCTTAGGTATTGGCGGTTTACGCGATGGCGGCGACGATCCCTGGTATGTGGTCGGCAAAGATCTCACGCTCAACCAGTTACTGGTTGCGCAGGGCCATGATCACCCGGCGCTGCTATCCAGCGGCCTTATCGCCAGTCAACTGCACTGGGTGGATCGCACCGGGCCACAGCAAATTTGCCGCTTAACAGTTAAAACCCGCTACCGGCAGCATGATATTCCCTGCACCGTAACGCCGCGCTCTGATGGCCGGCTGCAAGTGACTTTTGATAGCCCACAAAAAGCGGTTACACCGGGTCAGTCAGCAGTATTCTATCTGGATGAGGTTTGCCTCGGCGGTGGCATTATTGATGAGGCACTAAACTAATATGCAAGCATCGTTAGAAACGCAAATTTATGCGCTGGCGGGTCTGTGTCAGGCCGCTAAGCTGGTACAAAAGGTCGCGCGCAGCACCGATTCGCAGCATGCCCAACTGGAAATTATGCTCAATAGCGTAATAAATCTGAATCCGGCTACCCCGTTAGATATTTATGGTGGTGAATTATCCAACCTGCGTGAAGGTTTACAGCTGATTATCGAGCAGCTTGGCGACGCTCCCAAAAAAGACGTCGAGCTAACGCGCTATCTGGTTGGCGTACTGGCGCTGGAGCGGCGGCTGAATAAAAACCGTGACAATATGGCGGAGCTGGGTAAACAGCTGTCACAACTGGAACGACAGTTACAGCATTTTAGCGTCACCGACGACACTATTATTGGCAAACTGGCCGATATCTATACCGACTGCATTAGCAGCCTGGGTGCCCGCATTCAAATTTACGGCCAACCTGAGTTACTCAGTCAAAGCAGTGTGCAGCAAAAAGTGCGCGCCCTGCTGCTGGCGGCGATCCGCTCTGCCGTACTCTGGCGTCAGGCTGGCGGTAGCCGGCTAAACTTTATTTTTAAACGACGGAAAATACTGGCCGCCGCGAAAGCCGCACTCGCCAGTCTTCCCGCACTATAAGATCAGGAGTTTTCATGGAACTTAATGCCCTTACTGCCATTTCGCCGGTCGACGGCCGCTACGGTAGCAAAGCTGCCGCACTGCGCCCGATTTTCAGCGAGTTTGGTTTAATCAAGTACCGGGTTTTGGTCGAAGTGCGTTGGTTACAACAGCTGGCCGCCGAGCCGGCAATCAGCGAAGTACCGGCGTTATCCGCAGAGGCCAATGCGCTGTTAAATCAGATTGTCGATAACTTTAGTCTGGCCGATGCCCAGCGTGTGAAAGATATCGAGCGCACCACTAACCACGACGTGAAAGCCGTTGAATACCTGTTAAAAGAAAAAGTCGCCGGCAACAGCGAACTTGCCGCCATCAGTGAATTTATCCACTTTGCCTGTACCTCTGAAGATATCAATAACCTGTCACATGCGCTGATGCTGCGTGAAGCGCGTGACAGCGTATTACTGCCTGAATGTGATGCATTGCTAACAGCAATTAAAAAGCTGGCACTGGAGTTAAAAGCGGTGCCGATGATGGCACGTACCCACGGCCAACCGGCGTCCCCAACGACGATGGGCAAAGAGCTGGCAAACGTCTATGTGCGTTTAAAGCGCCAGCGTGAGCAAATTGCGGCGGTCAGCCTGCTGGGTAAAATTAACGGCGCGGTCGGTAACTACAACGCGCACTTATCAGCCTACCCGACGCTGGACTGGCATGCCTTTGCCGAGCGTTTTGTCAGCTCGCTGGGTATCAGCTGGAACCCCTACACCACGCAAATTGAGCCGCATGATTATATTGCCGAGCTGTTTGATGCCATCGCCCGTTTTAATACCATTCTGCTGGATTTTGACCGCGATGTCTGGGGCTATATTGCACTGGGTCACTTTAAGCAAAAAACCGTGGCCGGCGAAATCGGCTCTTCAACCATGCCGCATAAGGTTAACCCGATCGACTTTGAAAACTCAGAAGGTAACCTCGGCATCGCCAATGCGCTGTTTAACCACTTATCCGCCAAGTTACCGGTATCACGCTGGCAGCGTGATCTGACCGACTCTACCGTGCTGCGTAATCTCGGTGTCGGCTTTGGCTATACGCTAATTGCCTATCAAGCCACGTTAAAAGGGATTAGCAAGCTGGAAGTGAACGAAGCCAACCTGCTGGCCGAGCTGGACGCCAACTGGGAATTACTGGCCGAGCCGGTGCAGACGGTAATGCGTAAATATGGCATTGAAAAGCCGTACGAGAAGTTAAAAGAACTGACCCGTGGTAAGCGGATCAGCGCCGCCGATCTGGCCGTCTTTATTGATGGTCTGGCACTGCCGGATGCGGTAAAAGCCGAGATGAAGCAGCTGTCACCTGCCGGCTATATCGGTGATGCCATTCGCCTGGTAGAGTTACTGGACTAATCCAGTAACTTTATTAGCAGGGAACCGGATTGCTTTAAGCCAAGTCTTGAAGGCATGGATGCCTGAATGAAGCCTACAGGGATGTATTTACGGCGTCTTGGCGTAAGCAATCTGGTTCTTGCTCTGTAATCGTAAATTCAGCTGCTTTACTTGGGATCCTAAAATGTATCAGTTAAATCTGGGTGAATTAAGCCTGGCCGATTTTATGCAGCAGTACTGGCAAAAGCAGCCGCTGTTGATTAAACAAGGCTTTAAGAACTTTCAGGATCCGCTGTCAGCGGATGAGCTGGCGGGTCTGGCGTTGGAAGATGACGTCGAATCACGACTGGTCGAATGTCGTGACGGTAACTGGCAGTTGGAAACCGGCCCCTTTGAAGACTTTAACCGCTATGGCGACAAGGACTGGACTATCCTGGTGCAGGCGGTTGACCACTGGCATCCACCGGCGGCGGAGTTGATTGAACCATTTCGCTTTATTCCAAACTGGCGGATTGATGATCTGATGGTCAGCTTTTCCACGCCGGGTGGCGGTGTCGGTCCGCACCTGGATCAATATGATGTGTTTATTATCCAGGGCGAAGGTAAAAGACACTGGCGGGTTGGTATGCCAGATGCGTCGCTAAAGCAATTCTGCCCGCACCCGCGCCTGCTGCAAGTCACGCCCTTTACCGCCTGTATTGATGTGATTATGGAGCCGGGTGATATTTTATATATTCCACCTGGCTGCCCACACGAAGGGATTTCACTGGAGAACAGTCTGAACTACTCAGTCGGTTTCCGGGCGCCGGCACAAAAAGACTTACTGACCGGTTTAGCCGATTATCTATTGGATAATGATATCAGCGGGAAACGCTTTAGCGATCCTGATCGCAACCTGACTGCTAATATCGGTGCGATTAGTGAGCAGGATCTGGATCAGGTGCAGCAGCTGTTGGTGCAACTGGTCAGTGACCGCGACACACTACCGCTATGGTTTGGCCAGTATATTACCCAGGCCAAACATGAGCTGGATCAGCAAGAGCCAGACCCGCATTATCAGGCCGAGGAAATTGCGGAATACCTGGAAGAAGGCTCGGTACTGGCGCGCCTTGGCGGCCTGCGCTGCTGTTATTATCAGGCCACGGACAACAGCGATATCCAACTGTTTATTAACGGCAATAACATTGTACTGCCGGCGGAAGAGCTGACGACCACGCAATTATTGTGCGACAGTAAACGTATTGACCGGCAACAATGCTTACACTTTACCGCGCGCGAAGAGCGACTGCTGTTAATCACCGATCTGATTAATCAGGGTCTGTGGTATTTTGAAGAATAAGGCCTGACGCCAGCCATAAAAAAAGCCGCATCAGCGGCTTTTTTATGGCAACAAAACTTGACAGTTAAGTTACTGTCCTTGCCATAACTGTTCGTTATCGAACAAGTCATACAGGCCTTCTGCTCGGTTAACCAATAAGTTAGCAAAGTCGACCTGCGTTTGGTCACTAAAGCCGGCCTGGGCAATTTGCTCGGCTTTTAATTGCCAGTGTAAGGCAAAAGATCGCATCGCTTCACGGGCATTCGGAGCGGCACTGAGCGGCATATGATCAGTGGGCAAATCACCGCTAATCACCCAGAATGACTTAGCATCACGGGTATTTAATTTCCAAATCGCTACGAGTGGCGGGAGGTAACGGCTCTCACTTACGGCGACATTGTCTGGAATAATGCCTTTGGTCGCCAGATATTCGTTGGCTTTTTGAAACTGTGTTCTTACCCAGGCAGCACGCTGCTCGTCGGTTAATTCGTTTGTTTGCTGAGTTAACTGCTCACTCATAAAATGACTTCCTGTGTTATCAATGCCGCTACTTTATGTGAGCTGTTCCCGACAATCAAGCTTTACTGAATAGCAAAACGCCGCTACTGGCCAGACCAGGTTCAAGTTGTGTGCAGGGCTGGCTTTCAGTTAGCCAAAATGGTACATTCCGCGCCATTACGACGAAAGTCGCAGTTAACGTAAACGTAAACTATCCAGCTGTAATAGCTATTCTTGCAAGGGAGTCCGTTGTGGCCGTATTTAATCACCCAGAGTTTGATCAGCACGAGCAAGTCGTGTTCTGCAGTGATCAGGAAACCGGTTTAAAAGCCATTATCGCCGTTCATAGCACCCGTTTAGGGCCAGCTGTCGGTGGCTGCCGGTTGTGGGATTATGCATCAGACGAAGATGCACTGGTGGACGTACTGCGTTTATCACGCGGTATGACGTATAAAAACGCCATGGCCGGTTTACCCCTGGGTGGCGGCAAGTCGGTGATTATCGGTAATGCCAAGACCATCAAATCGGAAGCACTGTTTAAAGCCTTTGGCCGTATGGTACATCGCTTAGGTGGCAGCTACTACAGTGCGGAAGACGTCAATATCACTACCCATGACATTATGCAGGTGCATCAGGAAACGCCTTTTGTTGCCGGTTTAGAAGGTAAAAGCGGTAATCCGGGTCCGTTTACAGCGCTGGGTACCTATCAGGGCATTAAAGCCGCGGCCAAACATCAATTTGGTTCTGCCGATTTAGCCGGTAAAACGGTTGCCGTGCAGGGCTTAGGCAGCGTTGGTTTCTATCTGTGTGAGCACCTGCACAAAGAAGGCGCGAAACTGATTGTTACTGATATTAACCAGGATGCGGTAAACCGTGCCGTAGCGCAATTTGGCGCCACTGCCGTCGGCCTGAATGATATCTACGGTGTAGCAGCTGATATCTACGCCCCTTGTGCGCTGGGCGCCACTATAAATGATGACACCATTCCGCAGTTAAAAGCGAAAGTGGTTGCCGGCTGTGCCAACAACCAGTTAAAACGGCCAGAGCATGGACAGAAGCTACGTGATTCAGGCATTCTGTATGCACCGGACTACGTTATTAACGGCGGCGGTATTATCAACGTGGCCTTTGAAATGCGTCCACAGGGTTATAATGCTGCGGAGTCTACCGCTAAAGTGATGCAAATTTACGATACGCTACTGCGGATTTTTGAACGTGCCGATGCCGAAGATAAACCCACCAGTACGGTCGCCGACCAGATGGCGCAGGAAATTATTGCCCGCGGCCCACTCTAAGGTTCTAGCGACATTGGGCTATCGATGTGCGGAGCAAATAAGGGAGGCGATTGCCTCCCTTATTGTTTTAGTGCTAATACAGCCATGCTTGCGGTCAAACAGTCACTGAAAATGCTGTCTAGCCGGCAATCTTAATTAACAATTCAAAACCAAGAATCAGCAGACAAACGCTGATAAACAAGGCGATGCTGAGGTTAATCCAAAAGTCACCTTTTTGCCGCCGCTTTACCATTTTGGGCGCGACTTTTGCTGGCTGCGGCTCTACCGGTACTACCGGCTTGGTATTTTGCTTTTTCGGATCCTTCGTCATCTACTGCTCCAATATACTGCTGCAGCCTTTACACTGGCTGATACTGGCTGGCCAGTGCCGTTAACTTATCACCCGTTACCCGATTGATCCGCCAATCATGCATTAAGACCGCGCCCTGTGCCTGATAGAAATCGATGGCGGGTTGGTTCCAATCCAGTACCGACCATTCGAAGCGGCCACAACCTCTGTCTACGGCGAGTTTCGCCAAATAGGTCAGCAGTAATTTACCTAAACCTTTGCCACGGTACTCGGGTAACACAAACAGATCTTCCAGATACAAACCCGGCTTGGCCAGAAAGGTCGAGTAATTGTGGAAAAACAACGCAAAACCTGCAGGCTGTCCCTGATATTCAGCAATCACCACTTCAGCGGCAGGTCGTGCTGAAAATAAGGTTTCGGTTAACTTCTGTTCGGTTGCTACTACCTCATGCGCCAGCTTTTCATATTCCGCCAATCCCTGAATAAATTTCAATATCAGTGGCACATCGGCTACCGTGGCCAGACGAATTGTACTTTGCGCCATGTAGTTACCTCTTATTATTGGTGCTATTCGTGGTCGGGCCTATTCTAACGCTTTTCCGGACTTTACCAATCGAAAACCAATAAAAAAACCGGAGCACCTGGCTCCGGTTTTACTATGGCTGCATTAATTACGCCGCATCACGCTTGCCCACGCTCATGCCTTCCAGCACGCCGGGTTTAAAGCTATCAACACTGATGGCTTTAAAGCGCAGCTGGTTCATCTTGCGCAGGCTGGCCGCTTCCTGTTCCGTCAGAATACTGGCCGCTAACGCCTGATTAATACTATCCAGCAGCGGCTGTTTGCGTGGTAATTGACCGGCTTTTTGCGCCTGGGCAATTTTCTTCAGCAATGGCTGAGCGTTATACATCGCGACAAAAGCATTTTCCATTAAGCCCGTAGCATCGTCTTCATCTTTACCCATATAGCACAGATGGGTCAGACGATCGCGCAGCGTATTTGGCTTAGATAAGGCTTCACAAATTTGCTGGGCCACCGCGTCTGACGGCATCTTGTAGCCAATACCAAACGGGAATACCAGCGTACGGATAGTCCGTGCCACAACCCGGTTCGGGAAGTTAGCAAAGAAACCATCAAAGGCTTTACCGATTTCAAACAGCGAACGCTGCACACTGTAATGCACGAACGGCAGATCGGCCTGCTGACGACCATTGTCTTCAAAGAACTTCAGTACACAGGACGCAATATACAGCTGGCTTAACACGTCACCTAAGCGCGCGGACAGCATCTCTTTGCGTTTTAAATCACCGCCCAGCATCAACATCGAAATATCAGCACTTAACGCCAACGCACGGCTCATGCGGCTTAATTGCTTGTAGTAGCGGGCCGTTTCGCCCGATACCGGGGCGCTGTTGAAGGCGCCGGCTGTTAAACCCTGCCACAGGGCAGAGAAGGTATTCCCTACCGCAAAGCCGATATGCGCCATTAACAGCTTATCGAACTGCGCCAGACCTTCTTCGGCATTTGGATTGGCTGCGGCTTCCAGCTCTGCCAATACATAAGGATGGCAACGGGTCGCACCCTGGCCGAAAATCATCAGGTTACGGGTCAGGATATTAGCCCCTTCTACCGTAATCGAGATCGGTACGCCCATATAGCCGTGAGCCAGATAGTTCATCGGACCACATTGAATGGCCTTACCGGCATGGATATCAAAAGCATCGTTTAATAAGGTACGCGACATCTCTGTCATATGGTATTTAGCGATAGCCGTCACTACCGATGGGCTCAGTTTCAAATCGATAGCACCGGCGGTCATTACGCGCATCGCTTCTAAGGTGTAAGTTAAACCACCAATGCGCGCTAAACCTTCCTGTACACCTTCAAACTTGCCAATCGACATGCCGAATTGCTGGCGTACATAACCATAAGCGCCAGTCATCCGTGCCGCTAAGTGGCCGGTTGCGGTCGCCAGCGCCGGTAGTGAAATCCCCCGGCCGGCTGATAAACACTCCACCAGCATCCGCCAACCGCGGCCAGCATAAGAGGGGCCACCGATAATCCAGTCCAGCGGAATAAACACATCTTTACCGTAGGTGGTACCGTTCATAAAGGCCATATTCATTGGGAAATGGCGATCCCCAATCTGCACGCCAGGGTGGCTGGTTGGGATCAGAGCACAGGTAATCCCCAGCTCTTCTTTATCACCTAATAGTTTTTCCGGGTCATACAGCTTAAAGGCTAAACCCAGTACCGTCGCAACCGGCGCCAGCGTAATATAGCGCTTATCCCAATTCAGGCGAATGCCCAGCACGTCTTTGCCTTCAAACTGGCCTTTACACACTACACCGGTATCCGGAATACCACCGGCATCAGAGCCTGCTTCCGGGCCGGTTAAGGCAAAGCACGGCACATCGGTACCATTTGCCAGCGTTGGTAACCAGCGATCTTTTTGCTCCTGGGTACCATAATGCATCAGCAGCTCACCCGGGCCTAAAGAGTTCGGCACCATAATGGTTACCGCCGCGGTTAAGCTGCGGGTTGCGATGCGTGAGACGATGGTCGAGTTGGCAATGGCCGAAAACTCGCGGCCACCATAGGCTTTCGGAATAATCATCGCAAAGAAACCTTCGCGTTTAATGTAATCCCACACCGCCTTTGGCAGATCGCGGTCTTCCTGCACGATTTTATAATCGTCCAGCATGGTTAACAGGGTTTCCACCTGATTATCCATAAAGGCTTGCTCGTCGGCTGACAACTCGGCTTTGGGAATGGCATGTAGTTTTTGCCAATCCGGCTTGCCTTTAAATAGCTCGCCATCCCACCAGACATCACCGGCTTCCATCGCTTCACGCTCAGTATCTGACAAGGGCGGTAAAATTTTCTTGAAAATACCAAACACCGGCTTGGTAATCAGACTACGACGAATGGAGGTTACGCCAAACAGCACCACCAGTATCGCCACTATTATTAACAAATACACCATATCAGCTTCCTTCCAGCATCAGGCAACGGTTTTAAGGTCTTGAGAATAAACCGGCGCCGCAATAGCAGCACCGAGATAAGGGATTAAACGGCGGATCACCCCTTCAATATCCACCGCTTCATTAAAATCAGCCTGGGCAATCTCAGCCAGCGCATCACTGGAAGCCATCGTAAACACAATAGAACCCAGCGAGAAATGCAGCCGCCAGAACACTTCGCTTTGCGGCAAATGTGGGCAGCTTTGCTGCACCAGTAACACGAACTTATCCAGAGTGCGGCCATAATGATGATTGATAAACCAACGTAAATGCCCCTGTACATCGGTATAACCGCGGCCCAATAATTGTAAAAAGGTGCGGGTACCGCGGCGTTGTAATTGGTTTAGATCCAGCAAGGGTTTCACGAAGACGGATAAGATCTGGGTTAAATCATTCGGTTTTTGACTGGCCAGCAAGCGGTCAAACTCCTGATCCAGTCGCGGCATCAGTACTTGCAGGTAACGCTGTAACACCGCTTGGATCAGCTCTTTCTTCGAGCCAAAGTGATAGTTCACCGACGCTAAATTGACTTCGGCTTTAGTGGTAATTTGCCGTAAAGAGGTGTCATTAAAGCCACTTTCCGCAAATAAGCTCTGGGCTGCATCCAGAATACGTTGTTGAGTCTGCACTTTACTGCTCATTCTTCACTACGCCGTTAAACATACTTTTAAACACCTGTTTGAAATGTACGTTTGAATAACTGGTCTGTCAAGTCACAAACGCATTTCTGGTCTGACAAGTGACAAATAAAATTCGGTACAACTGACTGGCAGGGTAAAACTTGCTCATGGCCGCCTGCCTGCCGTATTATCGCCGCCTACATCATGACTTTATGCAATAAGGGAGCTAACCATGCGCGTCGTCGAAGTTTCTCATCCGCTGGTACAACACAAAATTGGTTTGCTCAGAGCTGCCGACATCAACACCCGGCAATTCCGACAACTAGCCGTAGAGCTGGGTAGCCTGCTGACTTATGAGGCCACTAAAGATTTGCCAACAGAAACGGTGACGATTGAAGCCTGGAGCGGCCCCTGTCAGATCAAACAAATTCAGGGTAAAAAAGTGACCGTAGTGCCGATTTTACGTGCCGGCCTGGGGATGCTTGACGGCGTGCTGGATCTGATCCCCAGTGCCCGTATTAGTGTGGTCGGCATTTACCGCGACGAAACGACACTGCAACCTGTTCCCTACTTTCAAAAACTGGCACCGGAAATAGACCAGCGGCTGGCGATTATTATTGATCCGATGCTGGCCACCGGCGGCTCGATGATTGCGACTATCGACTTATTAAAACAACAGGGTTGTACCCAAATCAAAGCGCTGGTATTAGTCGCAGCGCCTGAGGGCATTGCTGCTTTGCAAAACGCTCATCCCGATATTGAACTCTATACCGCTGCTATCGATCAGGGCTTGAACGAGCATGGCTATATTCTGCCGGGCTTAGGTGATGCCGGTGATAAGTTGTTTGGCACCAAATAAAGGCAGATTATAAATAAAGGCTGAGCATGCAGTTAATTCCCTGGTCCTTCCATACCCGCTATGGCTTTACCCTGCGCGGCTGGCAAACCCCGGTGTCCGGTAAACCGGTTATCCACTTTTTGCACGGCAACGGTTTTTGTGCCCGCAGTTATCAACCACTACTGGCAGAGTTAGCCGCCGACTACGATTTGTTTTTATCTGATGCCCAAGGCCATGGCGACAGCGATCATGGCGGCCCCTTTTTAGGCTGGAATGTCGCCGCTGAGCTAGCCGCCCAGGCGTTTTTGGCACATCGCCCGCAATATGGCGCAGTGCCGGTGTATGGCATGGGCCATAGCTTTGGCGGTGTGTTAACGGCGTTAATGCATGCCGGGCATCCGGGGCTGTTTCAAGGGTTGCTATTGCTCGATCCGGTACTGTTTCCGCCATCAATGATTCTCCTGGCCCGCACCTTAGAAGGCGTGCGGCTGTTTAAAAAGAATCCATTAGCCAAAGCTGCACTGCGCCGCCGGCAGCGTTGGCCGGATCGGCATAGTGCCGTCGAGTATCTGCAAAGCCGCAGTTTATTTCAAAGCTGGCATCCGGAAGCACTGGGCGCCTATGTCGACCATGCCTTAAAAACTGATGCCGGCGAGCTGCAGCTAAAATGCCGGCCCGAGCGGGAAGCCGAGATCTTCAGCTCCTACCCAAAAGGATTATGGCCGGCACTACGCAAAGCGGCAGCACCGATTAGTGTATTTTACGGTGAACAGACTTTTCCTTTTGTGGTCAAAGCGGTGGCTAAGTGGCAACAGCTGAATCCAGCGGTACAGACAACGCAGGTTGCAGGTGGTCACTGCTTTATGCAAGAACACCCCCGGGACACTGCCGCGCGGGTGAAAGTGACTTTACTGGGTTATCGCTAAAATAGCCCTGTGCCGAATTGTCGGCTGCGTTATAATGCGCCAAATTTTTTGCTGAGATCTGCTATGAAGAAACTGTTGATTGCTAGTTCACTCTGTTTAACAGCCTGTAGTCAGCTACCTTACTTTGGCTCGGAGCCACCGGCGAAATTGTCCAGACCGGCGCCCGTTGAAAAACCGGCTATTCCGGTGCCAGCAGAGGTGGTCGATGCGAATGAGGTTGCTAATAGTGAAACAACTGAGGCCCTGGCGACCGATTTTGAGCATATCTTTATTGATAGTGATATGACCTTTGAAGGCGTGTTGCCCTGTGCCGATTGCCCGGGTATAAGCTACCACATTAATCTGTACCGTGATGGCCGCTTTGAAGCCCGTCAGGAATACCTGGAACGAGGTCAAGTTGAACTTATCAGCGGTTCATGGTTATTAGAGCGTCGTACTCTGCATTTAGTTAACCAGCAGGTTACACTGCCCTCCTTCCATTTCCGCTCTAATCAGCAATTAGTGATGACCGATTTATCAGGCCGTCCGATCTTAAACTCGGATGCCTATCAGCTGAATCGCTTAACGGCTGTTAAGAAACTGGATAGCCGTCAGCCAATGTTAGGCTTGTACCGGCTGCAAAATAATCAGGCAACCTTTGTAAAGTGTAAAACCGGTGAGAGTCTGCCTGTCGCCAACACGCAGAACCATCTGCCGATGATGCGGTTGTACCAGCAAGATAGCCGTTTTAATAACAAGGCGGTAATTGCCAGCCTGGTGGGCCGTAAGGGCGCCGATCAGAATGGTGCTGATACCTTGTTTATTGATAAGTTCGAGCAGTTCTGGCCCAATGCCACCTGCCCGGACCAATTTGCGATGAAAGACTTACAAGGCATTGTCTGGCGCGCGGAAAAAATTGCCGATCGCTATATCCCGCACTCACTGAATGTACGGCTGATTTTTGAAAAAGATAAGTTATACGGCTTCAGTGGCTGTAATAACTTTAATGCCAGCTATCAGCAGCGCGCCAACACCTTTGCTGTGCAGCAACTGGCCAGTACCCGTAAGTATTGCGCCGATGCCAGCAACATCGAGCAGCAGTTTACCGAGAAGCTGCAGCAAGCTGACCGCGCCGAAGTGAATGCCGATAAATTACAGTTGTTTTATAACAACCAGGTGATTATGGAATTAATTCCAGCCGTTAACTAACCTTAGGTTTCTGATCCCGAACCTTGTTCGGGGTCAAATACAAACAAACAGGCATAAAAAAACCACCTTGCGGTGGTTTTTTTATGCTTCACACTAATCTTAAACTAAAGCGTCTTTTGCTTTAGCTACGATAGCAGTGAAAGCCGCTTTGTCATATACAGCGATATCGGCCAGGATCTTACGGTCGATTTCAATTGAAGCCTTTTTCAGACCTGCAATTAAACGGCTGTAAGATAAACCGTTCATCCGTGACGCAGCGTTGATACGCGCGATCCACAGTTGACGGAACTGACGCTTACGCTGACGACGGTCACGGTAAGCATATTGGCCGGCTTTGATAACGGCCTGGAAAGCAACCCGGTAAACACGGCTACGGGCACCGTAGTAACCTTTAGCCTGCTTTAATACCTTCTTATGGCGCGCGTGCGCCGTGACACCACGTTTAACTCTTGGCATTTCTGTCTCCTAATGACTTATGCGTACGGCATGCAACGGACTAAGCCGGCGATATCGACTTTAGCGACTAAGGTTTTTGGACCTAACTGACGCTTACGCTTAGAAGACTTCTTCGTCAGAATGTGGCGAAGGTGTGATTGCTTACGTTTAAAGCTACCAGAAGCAGTCTTTTTGAAACGCTTCGCGGCACCTTTATTGGTTTTCATCTTAGGCATAGTTTTTAAACTCGCATTGTTAAGTTACAACGAATAATAAGGCGTTAAAAAACTGCGGCATGCCGCAGCTTATTAAACTTGTAGGCGCTTATTACTTCTTATTTGGGGCCAGCATCATGATCATCTGACGACCCTCTACCCGATTCGGGAAAGATTCGCAGATGGCGATATCAGACAGATCCTCTTTAATTCGAGTCAACATCTCAATACCGATTTCCTGATGCGCCATTTCACGACCACGATAGCGCAGCGTTACTTTAGCTTTGTCACCCTCTTCAATGAAGCGACGCAGGTTGCGTAGTTTTACCTGGTAATCGCCTTCATCAGTTCCAGGCCGGAATTTAATTTCCTTAATCTGGATCTGTTTTTGCTTCTTCTTTTGCTCTTTCAGAGCTTTACCTTTTTCGAACAGGAACTTACCGTAGTCCATCAACTTACATACTGGCGGTTCAGCTGTCGGGCTGATTTCTACTAAATCGGCGCCGCTTTCTTCTGCCAGACGATTGGCTTCAGCAATACTGACTACACCCAGCTGTTCACCTTCTACACCAATTAAGCGTACCTCTGGTACGTTAATTTCTTCATTAATCCGGTTAGGACGGTTTGAAGGTAATGTTTTCTTTCCTACTTTAATAGTATGTTCCTCCGAAAAAGTTTCCTGTTTGCTTAGCTCGCGGTCCGGTTTTTAATTTCTGCAGTGAGTTTTTCAACAAAAGCAGCCACCGACATCTTGCCCAGATCCTCTGCTTTGCGGGTTCTGACTGCGATATCGCCAGCTTCAACTTCTTTGTCACCAACTACCACCAGGTACGGGACGCGCTTAAGCGTGTGCTCGCGGATTTTAAAGCCTATCTTCTCATTTCTCAAGTCACTTATTGCTCTTATGCCCTGAGATTTGAAAGTTTTTACTAATTGTTGCACATATTCGGCCTGATTATCGGTAATATTCATCACCACCACCTGGGTTGGCGCTAACCAGGTTGGGAAGAAGCCAGCGTATTCTTCAATCAGAATACCGATAAAACGCTCCAGTGAACCCAAAATCGCGCGGTGGATCATGACCGGCACCTGCCGTTCACCACTTTCCGCCACATAGCTGGCACCCAAACGGCCTGGTAAGGCGAAATCGAGCTGGATAGTGCCGCACTGCCAGGCACGGTTTAAACAGTCGTGCAGTGTAAATTCGATTTTCGGGCCATAGAAAGCACCTTCGCCCGGCTGCAGGTCGTAGGCAATATCATTCGCTTTTAACGCATCGATCAGACCCTGCTCGGCGCGATCCCAGATTTCATCTGAGCCGATACGCTGGGCTGGCCGGGTCGACAGCTTGACCTTAATGTTTTTAAAGCCAAAGGTGCTGTAAGTATCAAATACCATCTTGATACACTTGGTCACTTCAGTCTGCACCTGCTCTTCGGTACAGAAGATATGGGCATCGTCCTGCGTAAAGCCGCGTACCCGCATCAGACCATGTAAGCCACCTGATGGCTCATTACGGTGACAGCAACCAAACTCCGCCATCCGCAGTGGTAAATCACGGTAAGATTTTAAGCCCTGGTTAAAGATCTGCACATGACCCGGGCAGTTCATTGGCTTAATGGCATACTCACGGTGCTCAGACTGGGTAGTAAACATATTTTCGGCATACTTTTCCCAGTGCCCGGATTTCTCCCACAGCACCCGGTCCATCATAAAGGGACCTTTTACTTCGTCGTAGTCATACTGACCCAGCTTTTCACGCACGAAGGTTTCCAGCTCACGGAAGATGGTCCAGCCATCGTTGTGCCAGAACACCATGCCCGGCGCTTCTTCCTGCCAGTGGAATAAACCCAAAGCCTTACCGATTTTACGGTGATCGCGCTTTTCTGCTTCTTCCAGTTGGGTTAAATAGGCGGCAAGCTGCTTCTTATCGGCCCAGGCGGTACCGTAAATGCGCTGCAGCATTTTGTTTTTCGAGTCGCCACGCCAGTAGGCGCCGGCTACTTTCATAATTTTAAAGTGTTGGCAAAAGCGCATATTTGGCACATGCGGGCCACGACACATATCGGTATATTCTTCGTGGTGATACAGCGCCGGCTGGCTGTCACGCGGGATATTCTGCTCCAGAATTTCCATTTTGTAGCTTTCGCCGCGGGCATTAAAGGTATCCCAGGCCTCCTGCCAGCTGACTTTGCGCTTTACCACATCGTATTCGGTTTTCGCCAGCTCCAGCATCCGCGCTTCCAGCGCCGCTAAATCGTCGCTGCTGATCGGCTGCTCCAGATCGACATCATAATAAAAGCCGTTTTCAATTACCGGGCCGATCGCCATCTTCACATTGGGCCACAGCTGCTTAATGGCATGGCCTAATAAGTGGGCACAGGAGTGGCGCATAATTTCCAGGCCTTCCTGATCTTTGATGGTAACGATACTTAGGTTGGCGTCCTGGGTAATCAGCTCGCACGCATCAACCAGCTCACCATTGACCTTACCGGCGATGGTCGCTTTAGCTAAACCCGGGCCGATATTTTTGGCCACATCTAATACGGAAACAGCTTGTTCAAAAGCGCGCTGGCTGCCATCTGGCAGAGTAATAACTGGCATGATAAATCCTTAACAGTGGTGGCCCATACCAAGGGTCACTTGTGGGGTTGAGAAAATTCAGGCACTTGCCGGGCAGTTAATGGCTTAAACGAAAAGCCATCTGCACGACGTCGCGCGCTGAAGTAATAAAAAGCCGCTGCATAGTATCACTTTGGCGACTGGCTTACCAGACAACGGCAGGCCTTGGTCTCACCATTTAGCCAGCTGCCGGGCAAACGGCTTTGCCCTGACAGTAATGCCGGTAAAAAACTGTTACTGCTGCTACACAGCGGCCCACTGGCATAGGGACCAGCGTAGCGTAAGATCCCGTGCTCAAACACCAGCACAGCGAGCGCTGCTGGATACAACTAATAGTAGGTGTCTTTTACGTATCCTGCCTTATTCGGGATCAAGGAAATTTGCGCAGAATCAGCCATACTCAGTTTAGGCAAACAACAGGATGGTACCTATGTGGCAAAGTATTGCAGAACAAATCAGCACTGAGCTGGATATTGATTTTCAGATCACCGACAAGGCGTCACTAAACGGTGGCTCGGTTAATCTGGCCTGGCATATTCAGGGCCAGGGCCGGCAATTTTTTGTCAAACTGAACCAACGCGAACGGCTGGAGCAATTTGAAAATGAACAGTGGTCGCTGCAAAAGCTGGCCCAGCAAGGCGCCATCCGGGTACCGGAAGTGATCTGTGTTGGTCAGACGCTGGATAAAGCCTTTTTAGTACTGGAATTTTTGCCACTACAAATGGAAACCGAACAGGGCTGGCAACAACTCGGTGAACAGCTGGCTGCGCTGCATGCGCGGCATGAACAGGCAATGTTCGGTTTTGATTGGGATAATTTTATTGGCCTGACCGTGCAACCAAATCAGTGGCAGAGCAACTGGAGCAGTTTTTTCTCAGAGCAGCGCTTAGGCTGGCAATTGCAGTTACTGGCCGAGCAAGGTTTTGGCGTAGGTAATATCGATAAAATGGTTGAGCAAAGCCGCCAGCTGCTGGCGCATCATAAACCGCTGCCGAGCCTGCTACACGGTGATTTATGGCGTGGCAATGTTGGCTTTACCGCCGAAGGCCCGGTAGTGTTTGATCCGGCTTGTTATTTTGGTGATCGCGAAGCCGATGTGGCCTTTACCGGTTTATTTGCGCGCTTTCCGGAGCCGTTTTACCAAAGCTATCAGGCGGTATATCCGCTGCATGAAGGCTACCAACAGCGCAAAAGCCTCTATAATTTGTATCATGTACTAAACCATGCCAATCAATTCCGGGGCAGTTATCTGCTGCAGGCACAGGAACTGATTAAACAGCTGTTTCATTAACAGATTAAACGGAGGTTGGGATGCAGCCCATTTTCCATAGTATTCAATGCCCATTTTGCGGGCACCCGACGGATATCTGTGTCGAAGCCACCGATGAAGATCAGGATTACACCGAAGATTGCAGCAATTGCTGCAATCCAATGCATATCCGGGTGCATGTCGATGAGATGCGGCATAAGGTACAGATTTTTGTCGATGCCGACGACGAGCAGTACTATTAGGGCTTGTTAAAGCGTTCAGCTAACAGCCGCTCTACGGTGCGGATAAGGGTGACCGTTTGCTGATCTAATTCGATATTCAGCTTATCGCCAACCTGCTTACCGCCTAAATTGGTGATCTGCAGTGTCTCCGGAATTAAATAAAGGCTAAAGCCCTGCGCCGTCACTTCACCAACGGTTAAACTGCAGCCCTCCACCGCAATAAAGCCTTTCGGCTGGATATAAGGCAGCAGCTCGGCGGGTACACTAAGCTCAAAGCCCACATTATCAGCATCCCGTTTAATCGCGCTCAGTGTCGCGGTAGCCTGGACATGACCAGAGACAATATGGCCACCCAGTTCATCACCAAAACGCAGTGAGCGCTCCAGATTGACGCGGCTGCCAACGACCAAAGTGCCAAGGTTAGTTTTTTGCAGACTTTCCGCTATTACATCAAAACAGACCCAGCCGGCCGCGCTATCAAATTCGGTGGCAGTTAAACAAACACCGTTAATCGCAATACTGGCACCGCGTGTTAGCTGCTGTAAATAATCAGCCCCCGCCTGCACTGTTAAACGGCGAATACCGTTTACATCGTGAATTTGTGTAATCTCAGCCTGGGTTTGTACTATTCCGGTAAACATTCACACCTCTGTTTGTGGTACATTACGCGCCTATTTTTACGCTCGATACGACATTGGCGCTCATGTTACCTTTTTCCCGCTTTGAAGCCAGAACCATTTTAAAACTGTCTGGCCCGATAGTGTTAGCTCAGCTAACGCAAACTCTGATGTATTTTGTCGATACCGTCATGGCCGGCCGCGTCAGCGCCACGGATATGGCCGCCATTGCTGTGGCATCAGGTCTTTGGTTGCCGGTCGTGCTGACGATGCAGGGCTTATTGCTGGCCTTAACGCCGATTGTGGCGCAGTACTACGGCAGTAAACAAACCAAACCGATTAGCCACTATACGTTACAGGCACTGTATTTGGCCTTTATCATGGCAGCGCTGTTATTCGTGTTGATGTTATTTGCCGATATTCCGCTATCAAGGCTGAATATGGACCCGCTGCTGCGGGAAAAAACCCTCGACTACTTATTTTATGTCAGCTTTGGCTTATTCCCCGCCGCGGGCTATATGGTGATGCGCAACCTGTTTGAAGGCCTGGGCAACACCAAAGCCAGTATGTGGATAGCCTTTGTCGGTATTCTGGTTAACGTGCCAGCCAACTATATTTTTATCTACGGCAAACTGGGAATGCCTGCGATGGGCGGTGCTGGCTGTGGTGTCGCCACCAGTCTGGTGTTTGTGGCGATGTTTATTGCGATGCTGGTTTACGGCTACACCAGCCGCAGCACCCGCCCCTACCGCCACTGGCCGGAAAAGCTGTGGCTGAGCTTAAAAGATCAATGGCAAATAATCCGCATCGGCACACCCATTGCGTTTTCGATTTTCTTTGAAGTAACGCTGTTTGCCTGTATTCCTCTGGTGATCGTACATTTAGGCCCAATCGCCGTCGCCGGCCATCAGGTGGCGCATAATTACAGTGCTATTGTCTTTATGCTACCGCTAAGCTTAGGTTTAGCTACCACTATCCGGGTTGGCCATTTGGTCGGCGAGCAAAACTTAATGGAGCTGAAAAAAGCGATCAGCACGGCCATAGTATTATCTGTGGCGATGTCGCTGCTTACCGTGATTTTTACCCTGCTGTTCAGAAAGTACGTCGCCGCCTTGTACTCGCCGGATCCGGCGGTAATCGCCCTGGCCAGCTCGCTGTTAATACTGGCAGCCATTTATCAATTCTCTGATGCTGTACAGGTCGTTGCCGCCTGTGCCCTGCGAGGCATGAAAATCACAACACCGGTCTTTTTTATTACGCTAATCTCATACTGGCCAATCGGTTTTGGTTTGGGTGCCGTACTAGGTTTAACTAACTGGCTGGTCGAACCGATGGGGCCTCATGGCTTCTGGACGGGTATTATTGTCGGTTTAACCTGTGCAGCTATCGCACTGGCAATAGTATTACGTAAACAAATCAACAGGATGGAGCATGAATTTAAAACGGGGGCTACTGCTTAGTCTGCTTTGCTGTTTGCTGTTAAGCGGCTGTGGCGACAGCCAGGGCGTTGCCACCTTGCGCGATTATCAGCAGCGGGTAAACCGGGTATTGGCACTGGATAGCCCGGCACCACAGCTAACTGCCGCGCCGGCTTTTATCGCGAAATCGGCGCTGCAACAACCCTTACCCGATTTACGCATCGACCTGCTGGATGCGTTCGCCACCCGCCGCTGCGGCCTGGATCAATTAATAGCAGAGCGCAACAGCAGCCTGGGCAAGGTGTTTACCGCCAGCAAACGCTTAAACTACGAACTGCGCTTTCTCGCCACCTTGCAACAATGCTTAACTGAGCAGTGGGAAGAACCGTTAAACAGCCAATTACAGCAAGTGTATCAGCAGAAACAACACAGCATCGCTATCGCGCTGAACAATATGCTGCAAACCGATGACACGCTGCGCAAACGCTGGCTGGGCAGTAATAGCACCCTTACCCCCGGCGATAATAGCGGCTTTACCGAGAGCCTGGGCGCGCTGCAGCAATTAGTTGAGCTAAAACAAGCCGTGGCACGACAAGATTGGTACAGTGCCAGCCGGATCGATCCGGAACAGGCACTGGAAACCCTCTACCGTTTTAGCTTTTTATCTGATTTGCAATATAGCCTGCGCTACGCCGCAAGCTGGCTTGGCAGCATCAACCCGGCGTTGCTGGCGATTGAACCGGCCAGCCTGTGCCCGCGCGGCCAAACCGAGCAGCTAACCATTCTAAGTACAGTATTTCGTAAATACTTTATTGGCGAGGTACAGGCTTACCTGGCTGAGTTAACGCGCTATCAGCAACAAAGCTGGCCGTTACTGGCCGAACTGTATCAGGATAGCGCCCTGCTACCGGTATTGCAGCAACGCTATCAGCAACCGGCCACTGAACTACAACAACAGCTGCTACAGCACGTTGGCTGGTACCAACAACTGAACCAACTGTGTCCGGTAGGCCTTACCGGCTAATTTTCAGGCAAACACAACGCCGGAACTTAAAAACACTTGCCAAAGTGCAAGGCGCGCAATAACATAGCGCCCGTTGTCAGCGACAACATTTGCGTCCTTAGCTCAGCTGGTTAGAGCACCACCTTGACATGGTGGGGGTCGGTGGTTCGAGTCCACTAGGACGCACCAAATTCCTAACAAAAACAGCACCTTATGGTGCTGTTTTTGTTTTTACTGCTGGTACACACTGGTACATTCTAACGCCCGCAAACATTTTGCAAACATAAGCTGCTCACTACGAAGCGCCCGTCTCCGGTATGCTTGCCGTACCGGAGACGCGACCTGCGATGTTAAACCCCAAAATCGCAAATCATTTCTAATTTGTCACACCTTGCTACTTGGCTGAACGGACGACACAACCTGCGAGCTAGCCAACTTTGCTCGTCATTCTAACCAAACCGAAATGCTGACAACTGGGTGCGCAGCACATTTTCTGAATACACTTTACGGCCGTTTGCCGCGCCGGCGGCTCCGGCAACAACCATTAGCGGCAGCAAATGCTCTTCGGCCCCGTGCGGATGGCAATCTATGGCATGGGGCGCCGTTTGCCACTGCTGCAACAAGGCATAGCGTGTTGCCGGCTCGGCCTGCACGGCATCGGTTAACCAGCGATCAAAGATCTCTGAGGGCGCGGTATAGCGGGGATCGCCATAGCCCCGCATATTATGAAAGCTCATGCCACTGCCAACGATTAGTACGCCCTGCTCGCGCAGCGGCGCTAATGCCGCGCCAAGCTGAAGATGCGCTGAGGCATCCAGGCCGCGTTGCAGTGACAGCTGCACTACCGGGATCTCTGCCTGAGCAAACATCAGTTTTAACGGGATAAAAACGCCATGGTCAAAACCGCGGCTCTGCTCCAGCCGGCTGGGTAAACCCGCTGCGCTAATCCGTTCGGCAATCGCCGCCGCCAGCTCAGGTGCGCCGGGAACCGGATAAGTCAGCTGATAAGTTGATTCCGGAAAACCAAAATAGTCGTAAATCAAATCGGGTTCGGCCGCAGCGGTCAGCGCAAAGGCGTCATCCTGCCAGTGTGCCGAAATTAGCAGAATGGCTTTTGGCGACGCCGGTAAATCAGACTCGATACCGCGTAAAAACGCCGCCATCTGCTGCCAGGTATTGGCCGGATTCCAGTTCATAAAGAAACAGGGGCCAGCGCCATGTGGAATAAAATAGGCCGGTTGCGTTAGCGACGAATCAGGCATTGCTTCAGACATCAGTAAAAGCTCCTGTGGTAAAGTTGCACCAGTTTAGCTTATTCCTGCCGGAATAACGTCCATTCCGCGATTAATAATGACTTTAGATTGAAAGCAAAAAACCACTGCGATGCAGTGGTTTTGTCGTGTAGTTCCTTGCCAAAAAGACTTACTGGCTCAGAGCAGGCGGTTAAGCCTTACATCACAGAAATTTTTGATGCTTGTGGGCCTTTTTGGCCGGCCGTTACGGTAAATTGCACCCGTTGGCCTTCTTGCAGTGATTTAAAACCGCTGCTTAAAATTTCGCTGAAATGAGCAAAAACGTCAGGGCCTGACGCTTGTTCAATAAAACCAAAGCCTTTAGCTTCGTTAAACCATTTTACGGTGCCGGTAGTTGGAGTAGACATAAGAGTTACCTGTATCAATTAATTAAAGTGCCTGCGACGAGGCGATAGTGCTGCAAGAGATGTTTAAACTTATGAATACAGGAAAGGGTACTAAACGGCAGTAACATTCAAGGTTTGCATAAATAATGAACAAACTAATTAAGCCAGCCCAGTGTATAGGTTTAAATCGGGATGTCAAAGCTTATTGTATAAATATTGAAAATAAAAATTAAACGAACTGCTATTTACCGCAGCCGTCTCCAACGCCAATAAACTACTTAAGAAAAGCTGTATGCCTGTTACGGTTTAAACCAGGCGCCAACAAGGGTTGGCGCCTGGTGTTGATAATGTTAACTAGTGCTTAGTCATTGCGCTGATACGGCTGCCCTTGCTGCCACCACAGTGGTGCCGGTTCGCCTTTTAGGTAGTGATTAAAAAACTCCAGCATTTTCATGCTGTAATCCACCTTGTTGGCAAAGTCCGCCAGATGGTGATCTTCGCCCTCGTATTGCAGCATTACCACATCTTTATCCAAGCGGCGCAATGCTAAATACAGCTCAATCCCCTGCTCCCAAGGCACAGCACCGTCTTTATCACCAAATTGGATCAATAGCGGCGTGTTAATTCTATCGGCAAAAAACGCCGGGGAATTATCGATATAAGGTTTGAGATTGTCGAACATCGACTCACCAATGCGGCTTTGCCCGGTTTCATACTGAAACTGCCGCGCCAGGCCGGTTTGCCAGCGAATACCGCTATAGGCACTGGTCATATTCGCTACCGGCGCGCCTGCTACGGCGGCGGCAAAGCGATCAGTTTCGGTGATCACAAAAGCCGTTTGATAACCCGACCAGCTATGGCCGTGCAAACCAATGGCTTTAGGATCGGCAATGCCCAGTTCGATTAAACGGTCAATCGCCGGCAACAACGACTCGGTGGCGCTTGGCCCGGGCGCCCCCTCACGAAAGCGGATATCCGGTAAAAACACCACATAATCCTGCCCTAAATAAAACGGGAAGTTCGGCCGGTGATTAACCCGCATTTGATTATAGTTAAACAAACGGTCAGAGAATTGCTCGTAGTAATACACCAGCACCGGATAGCGCTTAGCTGGGTCATACCCATCCGGTGTTAATACCACGCCTTGCAGCCGCTCGCCATCGGCGGTAAACCAGTCAATCAAATGGCTGTCGCCCCAGACGAAATTTCGCTGCTGCGGATTAACGTCAGTTAGCCGAGTCTGCTCACTAAAATCAGGCTTCGCCAGTTTAAGATCCGGAAACTGGCGGAAGCTTTGTTCGGTAAACAGGTAGGCATTCTGCTGTTCCAGCGCTTCAACAAAATCGTAGCGCTTATTGCCGCTGATCAGGGTTTGTCGTTCACCCGTTGCCAAATTCAGCTGATAAAAGCCGCTCTGTTTGCTCTGCTCGTTAAAACCGCGTAATAGCAGCTTGCTATTCACGGCAATAGCCTGCGCTGTGGCATCGGTTTGTTCAAAGCGGTAACGCCAGTGCGTGTCGCGGCCATTTACCGTCAGGTTACGGTTGTCGCCATTCAGGCCCAATTGCCAGATATCAAAGCGATCATAAACCAGTACCGCCGATTCATCGGCCGCCCAGCCGGCTACGCCGTAAGCTGCGGCAGGCTCTGGCCGATCGTGCATTTCATCAACCCAGGATACCTTGATATCCGCTGCCAACTGACGTTTGCTGCCATCGCTGCTATCGAATAACCAGAGTTTGCCCTGCTGCTGATACAGTGCATAACGGCCAGAGGGCGAGAGGTGCGCACGCTCGTAAGACGGGTTGCCGGCAAAGACCTGCTGCCGCTGTCCGGTATGCAAATTAACATGCCAGATATCATGTAACCGGCCCTGCCAGGTCAGTTGCTGCAGATAAGGACGGCCATTGCTGACCAGCGCCGCCTGCGGGTTTTGCGACGGGTACAGCCGATCTTCGATATCGGCACTTAGCGCTACCAGTCGTGGTGTGGCGCTGCTTGCCAGGCTACTGTTATCCACACTGCTATTATCCAACCAGAGCAAAGCCGGAGCGGTGCGGCGCTGTGCTTGCTGATACTCCGCTTTTTGCTGCGGGATAATCCGCGGATCCTGACCATGCCACACCTGCAGCTTGCGCCCAGCGGCCAAGCGAGCTAAATCAAACAGTTGCTCGTCCGTTTCCAGTGCCGCCGCAGCTTCTGCCGGCGCGACGAGCGGCCGAAAACCTAACAGTACCGCCCGGCTATCCTCACGCCACTCCGGTGCCTGCTTATCACTTAACAGCCAGCCATCTTGTGCTACAGCTAATGGCCGGGCCGGGTTTTGATTGCTGCTTGTTAAATTTTTAGCCGACCAATGCCAAAGTTGCTGCGCACTCTCCTGGCCTTTTTCGGCTTTAGCGGCGCTAAAAAATACCAGTTGCTGGCCATCCGGGCTAAAACGCAATTGCTGTTTGATGTCGGCGTTAGCTTCAGTAAGTGTCAGGCTGCGCTGCTCGGCAGGGAAATAAACTAACACCTGCTGGCTTGGTTTGGTGTTTTTTGCCGCTTTGTCTGTTGTGGTTTGCTTAGTGGCGGCTTGCTCAACGCCTGCTTGCTCAACGACCAGGGCGATTAAGTCCGAGTCTTTGGCGGTAGCAAACTCTGTCACCTGCCCTAAATCGCTCACCGTATCGCTTTGTAAATCCAGCAGTTGGAGCAATTGGCTACTGTCTTTGCTATCGGCTTTGCGCGCCAGTAACAGGGCATAGTTACCGGCACCGGTAAAGCTAAAGCGTTCGATATTGGTAAATACCCGCTGCTCGCCAGTCGTGGTATTAACTAATACCGCGTTCTGCGCTAGGGCATCACGTTTAGCCTTATCGTTTTTAGCTTGTTCACGCGCTAACAGCGGCGCCTGCTGGCGAAACAGCGCAAAACTGCCGGTTTGATTGAGCTGGCCACGATCTGCGCGCTCAATACTAAACTCGCGCTCGCTGAGTAAATGCCGCACATAGCCGGTACTGTCGCCAAAATCCGGCTCAGCCGTATAAAGCAGCCACTGCTGATTACCGCTAACCGCACGCTCTTTGATCTCGCGAAACTGCATAATGTCGCTCAGGCTTAACGGTTTAAGATGAGTCACATCGGCGCTACTGGCCGCAATAGTCACGGCGCTTGGCTGCAGCTGCGCCGTGTTAGTTGTCGTTCCAAGCTGACTACAGGAAACAAGGGAAAACGAGACTGCCAGTGCCAGGGCGACACGGCTAACAGAGTATTGAAGTCTTTTCATAGCAAGCACTTATTCTGGTTATTTTGCAGTGCTTACCCTAGCACAGGGAGAATTGCGCCAGCAGCAAAATCCTGCCAACTGGCGATTTGGCGGGATAAAAAGCAACATCTGTATTTTGGTTAATGTCGTTTTCAGGTGATCTGTAATTCACACTAAAAACTCAACTATTGCTTTTGCCTTTCATTCTGAGGTTATGATAAGCAACTAATTATCTTTGGACTGCGTTATGCGCTTTATCCCCCGCTTTGGCCCCGCCACCCTGGTTACCGCTGCTTTTATTGGGCCTGGTACCGTAGTTACTGCATCACTGGCAGGTGCTAACTTTGGTTATGCTTTGCTGTGGGCCCTGCTGTTTTCGGTGTTGGCAACGCTGATTTTGCAGGAGATGGCGGCACGATTAGGCATCGTAACCGGTCGGGGGTTGGGTGAGAATTTGCGCCAGCAACTGCAGCATAAGCTGCTGCGGGCCTTACTTTATCTGCTGGTTATTGCCGCTATTGTGCTGGGTAACAGTGCCTATCAGGGCGGTAATCTGACGGGTGCCAGCCTGGGTGCTGAAGCCATTTGGGGAGATACCGCCTGGCGACTTGCGCTGGCAGAGCACAGCAAGCTGAATCCCTGGGCTTTGCTATTAGGCGCCATCGCTGCGGCGATCCTATGGCAAGGCCGCTATCAGTTAATTGAGCGCTGGTTAATTGGCCTGGTGCTATTAATGAGTCTGGCCTTTATCAGCAGCATGCTGCTAACCCAACCGGCATGGTCGGCCATACTGCGCGGACTTTTAGTACCGCAACTACCGGAGGGCGCAACGTTAACGGTGATTGCACTGATTGGTACTACCGTTGTGCCCTACTCGCTGTTTTTACATGCCGCCAGTGCGGCCCGTAAATGGCAAACTACCGACAAATCCCAGGCGCTGGCGGAGTCTGCCGCCGATCTGCGTACCGCTATTCCGCTGGGTGGCCTAATTACTCTGGCAATAGTCTCGACGGCGGCTAGCGCATTTTTTGGCAAAGGGTTGACACTTAGTAACGCCGGTGAGCTGGCACTGTCGCTGGAACCACTGTTTGGTGCCAGTGCGCGCTATCTGATGGCGCTGGGCTTACTGGCGGCCGGTTTATCTTCGGCGCTAACGGCACCACTGGCGGCGGCCTATGCGTTGCAGGGTTTATTGGCACTGAATCCGCAGCAGTTTCGCCTGACCTGGCTGCTGGTGATGCTAATAGGTATTACGGTATCCAGCATGGAGCTGAAACCTCTAAGCGTGATCTGGTTTGCCCAGGTTGCCAATGGCATTTTATTACCGGTTATTACGCTCTGTCTGTTAGTCGCGGTCAATGCCAAAGCGCTGGGGCGCTATCGCAATAACCGCCGGCAAAATCTGCTAGGTTTTAGCGTGCTGGCTATCACCCTGCTGTTAAGCGGCCGCACGCTCTACCTCGCCCTTAGCTAACTTATCCACACGTCTCCGGTACCGGTAAGAGCTCAGACCCTGAGGTATCCCCA
>NZ_LCWL01000097.1:0-31681 GCF_001441695.1 Alishewanella sp. WH16-1
CATGCCCGGCGCACGTAAAAACAACAACGCCTGCACAAGGCAGGCGTTGTTAGTCGTTACTAAGTGCTTACACCGCTTGCTGGATAATTACATTATCCGCTTTTTTGGTGTACTGCGGCATCTTATGGAAGTTCAGATAGCGATAGGTATCGGCTGCCGTAGCATCGATTTGTTTCGCATATTCCATATATTCTGCCACTGTCGGTAATCTTCCGATAATTGAAGATACCGCAGCCAGCTCAGCTGACGCCAGATACACGTTAGCACCCTGACCTAAACGGTTCGGGAAGTTACGGGTAGAAGTAGACACCACCGTTGACTTCTCAGCTACGCGAGCCTGGTTACCCATACAGAGTGAACAGCCTGGCATCTCGGTGCGGGCACCCACTTTGCCATAAATACCGTAGTAACCTTCTTCGGTCAGCTGGGCCTGGTCCATCTTAGTCGGTGGCGCGATCCATAACCGGGTTGGTAACTGGCCTTTGAACTTATCCAGTAACTTACCGGCAGCACGGAAGTGGCCAATGTTAGTCATACAAGACCCGATAAACACTTCATCAATCTTGTCGCCGGCAACTTCAGACAGTAAACGGGCATCGTCCGGATCATTTGGTGCACACAGCACCGGCTCTTTAATGTCGGCCAGATCGATTTCGATCACTTCAGTGTATTCGGCATCGGCATCGGCTTCCATCAGCTGTGGATCTTTCAGCCAGGCCTGCATCGCATTGATCCGGCGCTCGATAGTACGCACATCACCGTAACCTTCCGCGATCATCCACTTCAGCATCACGATATTCGATTCCAGATATTCGGCAATCGACTCTTTTGACAGCTTGATGGTACAACCGGCTGCTGAACGCTCCGCAGAGGCATCAGATAATTCAAACGCCTGCTCTACGGTCAGATTCGGTAAACCTTCGATTTCCAGAATGCGGCCAGAGAAGATGTTTTTCTTACCTTTCTTATCAACAGTCAGCAAACCTTTCTGAATGGCAACATAAGGAATGGCGTGCACTAAGTCGCGCAGCGTAATACCAGGCTGCATTTCACCTTTAAAGCGCACCAGTACCGACTCAGGCATATCCAGTGGCATAACACCAGTCGCTGCGGCAAACGCCACTAAACCAGAACCAGCCGGGAATGAAATACCAATTGGGAAACGGGTATGTGAGTCACCACCGGTACCCACGGTATCTGGCAGCAACATACGGTTTAACCAGCTGTGGATAATACCGTCGCCTGGGCGCAGTGACACACCACCACGGTTCATAATAAAGTCTGGCAGAGTATGATGCGTATCCACGTCAACCGGCTTCGGATAAGCGGCAGTGTGACAGAACGATTGCATTGTCAGATCGGCAGAGAAACCTAAACAGGCTAAGTCTTTTAACTCGTCACGGGTCATAGGGCCAGTGGTGTCTTGCGAACCTACGGTGGTCATCTTCGGCTCACAGTAAGTACCAGGACGCACACCTTTCACGCCACACGCCTTACCCACCATTTTCTGTGCCAGCGTAAAGCCTTTGCCTGAGTCTGCTTTGGCTTGTGGGCGACGGAATTTATCAGAAGCAGCTAAACCTAAGAACTCCCGGGCACGGTCAGTTAAACCACGGCCGATAATCAGTGGAATACGGCCACCGGCACGCACTTCATCAATTAACACGTCAGTTGCCAGGCTAAATTCAGCCAGCACTTCGCCGCTACCATGACGCACGATTTTGCCTTCATATGGCAGAATGTCGATCACATCGCCCATCTCGAGCTTGCTGACATCCACTTCAATTGGCAGTGCACCTGAGTCTTCCATGGTATTGAAGAAAATCGGCGCAATCTTGCCGCCTAACACAAAGCCGCCACCGCGCTTGTTCGGTACGTATGGAATATCGTCACCCATAAACCACAGCACTGAGTTCGTCGCTGATTTACGTGATGAACCGGTACCCACTACGTCACCGACATAAGCCAGTGGGAAACCTTTTTCTTTCAGTTTTTCCAGCTGCTTGATCGGGCCAACAGTACCAGGCTGATCCGGCTCGATACCTTCGCGGCTGTTTTTTAGCATGGCTAACGCATGCAGTGGGATGTCCGGGCGTGACCAAGCATCCGGTGCTGGTGATAAATCGTCGGTGTTGGTTTCACCGGCAACTTTAAACACGGTAACGGTAATTTTCTTCGCCAGCTCTGGCTTGGCTTCAAACCATTCGGCGTCAGCCCAGCTTTGCAGTACTTGCTTGGCATACTGATTACCCGCTTCAGCTTTTTCAGTGACATCGTGGAAAGCATCGAAAATCAGTAAGGTATGTGACAGGGCTTTGGCGGCAACTGGCGCCAGCTTGGCATCATCCAGCAGGCTGATCAGTGGCTCAATATTGTAACCACCCATCATGGTACCCAACAGCTCAACGGCACGCTCGGCGCTGATTAGTGGACTTTTGGCTTCGGCTTTGGCGACAGCAGCCAGGAAGCCGGCTTTAACATAAGCGGCTTCGTCAACACCAGGTGGTACCCGGTTGACCAGCAAATCTAAAATAACTTCTTCCTCGCCTTTTGGCGGGTTCTTTAATAATTCAATTAAGGCAGCAACTTGCTCAGCATTTAAGGGCTTAGCCGGGATACCCTGGGCGGCGCGTTCCGCCACGTGTTCACGATATTCTTGTAGCACAGTTATGTCCTCTCGGTCGTTGCTTGCAGTCGGGTTACTGCAACGTCATTCCGGTGAATGAATGGGCTCAATTATAAGAAAGATCAAAGCAAAAGCATAATAACACTAATGCACACAGACTTATAATGGTTATAAATTTACTGAATACAAAGGGCCGGGCAGGTAATTTTTAGTTATAGTGGTCTGACCAAGGCAAAAAAAGCTGTGGCGCCTGCCTCCTTGCGAGAACCAGACAACCACAGCCTAATTATAGTTACTGCGAACTACTGATTACCAGATCTTGACGCGTTGCTCGACCGGTAAGTACATCGCATCACCTTCTTTGATATCGAAAGCAGTATAGAACTCAGGCATATTTGGCAACACCCCTATTACCCGGAAATGGGCTGGTGAGTGTGGGCCAGTGCTTAGCTGACGACGCAGCGCTTCTTCACGGAACTTGGTACGCCAGATTTGCGCCCAGCTGATAAAGAAGCGTTGCTCACCGGTAAAGCCGTCCATTACTGGTGCGTCCTGACCATTCAGTGACAACTGATAAGCTTTCAGCGCGACCGTCATCCCGCCGAGGTCACCGATATTTTCACCCAGTGCCACAGCACCGTTCACATTAACGCCCGGCAGCGGCTCAAAACGATTGTACTGACCAATCAGCTTAGCACCGCGCGCCTGGAACTGGGCTTTATCCTGCTCGGTCCACCAGTTACGCAGGTTACCGTCACCGTCGTATTTAGCGCCCTGATCATCAAAACCATGGCCGATTTCATGGCCAATTACTGCACCGATACCGCCGTAGTTTACCGCATCATCGGCCGCCATATTAAAGAACGGTGGCTGTAAAATCGCGGCTGGGAACACGATTTCGTTGTTTACCGGGTTGTAGTAGGCATTGACCGTTTGCGGTGTCATAAACCACTCGTCTTTATCGATTGGTTTGCCCAGCTTACTCACCATCTCGTCATAGCCCCAGTGACTGGCACGGACAAAGTTACCGACTAAATCATCGGCTTTGATTTCCAGCGCGGAATAATCCTTCCACTTGTTCGGGTAGCCAATTTTCGGCGTAAATTTGCTCAGCTTTTCCAACGCCGCCACCTTGGTGTCTTCGCTCATCCATTCCAGCTCTTTGATCGACACCTCGTAAGCTTTGATCAGATTGGCTACCAGCACTTCCATCCGTGCTTTAGCGGCAGGGCTGAAGTGACGCTCAACATAGAGTTTACCGGTCAGCTCACCCAGTACCTGATCGGCGGCATCAACAGCCCGTTTCCAGCGTGGTTGTTGCTCCTGAATTCCACTTAACGTCGTGCCGTAAAACGCAAAACGGCGATCAGCAAAGGCACTGCTCAGTTTATCGGCGTAGCTATTGACGGTTTTGATCGTTAGGTAATCTTGCCAGCTTTGTAGATCGGTGGCGGCGATAACCTTGCCTAAACCTTCAAAATAGCTTGGCTGACGCACAATAATTTCATTTACCTGCGCTAATTTCACGCCATTCGCGTAAGCGGCCCAGTCAAAATCACCCAAGCTGCTGTTTAAATCAGCCACACTGAGCTTGTTGTAGGTTTTGTCGGCATTACGGCTATCCAAACGGGTCCAGTGATGTTCTGCCAGGGCTTTTTCCAGCTGGTACACCCGTTCTGCTGCGGCAGCCGCATCGCTATGGCCAGCCAGCGCAAACATATCCTGCAGATAGGTTTTATACTCACTGATAATTTTCAGTGAGGCTTCATCATCTTTAAAGTAGTAATCACGATCTGGTAAGCCCAAACCACCCTGACTTAAATACACCGCATACTGGGTGGAGTTTTTCGCATCGTTATTAACAAACCAACCAAAAGGAATAGCGATACCGTCACGTTGTAAGCTGGCAAACAGTGCCGGTAGCTGAGCTTTATCGGCCAAGGCTTTAATCGCATCCAGCTGTGGCTGCAATGGTGTTAAGCCGCGCTGTTCAATCGTCGTTTCATCCATAAAGCTGTTATAAAAATGTCCCAGCTTCTGCTCATCTGAGCCCGCGGCTAAATCGGTTTTCGCAGAAACTTCGTCGATAATGGCTTTTACCGCTTGCTGCGATTGGTCCGCCAGCATATGGAAAGAGCCGTAAGTCGCCTTGTCAGCAGGAATTTCAGTCTCTGCCAACCACTTACCGTTTACCGCTAAAAAGAAATCCTGCCCAAAGGCCACGCTCTGATCAAAGTATTGCTTATCAATGCCTGACACCAGAGCCGCTTGTTGTTGTGTTTGTGCAGCTGCAGGTTGGCTACCAGCGCTCTGTTCGGTGGCAGTTTGTTTACCGCAGGCACTCAGCCCAAGGGCTAAGGCCACGGCAGTGGCGACTAAAGTAGTTTTTTTCATTGTTATGTCCTGTTATACGCGGGAGAGAGTTAACAACTCATCTTACGCCCTCCGGCGCACCTTGCCAATTTTTGGCTGGCGATTAAGTTGTAACAAAGTATGAGGGCCGACTCAGGCACTCGTTTCCAGTAGAAAACCATGTTCGCCCTGTTCGAAAATCACGTTGGCACGCCCCACCAGCAGCGGATCCGGCACTCCGACGACAGCGGCGTCTTTGTTCTCGTAAGGCAAACGCTGCAGCACATAGCGCATCGCGTTTAGGCGGGCGCGTTTTTTACAATCGGATTTAATCACGGTCCAGGCCGCATAGCTGGTATCCGTGCAGGCAAACATCGCCTCTTTTGCTTTCGTATAGTGATCCCATTTATCCAGCGAGGCTAAATCGACCGGGCTTAACTTCCATTGTTTTAACGGATGGGCCTCACGCTCAGTAAAACGACGACGTTGCTCGTCGCGACTGACTGAAAACCAAAGCTTAATCAGATGGATACCACTACGTACCAGTTGGCGTTCGAACTCCGGCACCTGCAACATAAATTCCTGATATTCGTCATCGCTACAAAAGCCCATCACCCGCTCGACACCGGCTCTGTTATACCAGGAGCGGTCAAACAGCACTATTTCGCCTTTGGTTGGTAATTCAGCAACATAACGCTGAAAATACCATTGCCCTTGCTCTGCCTCGCTGGGCTTTTGCAACGCCACTACCCGTGCGCCACGAGGGTTTAAATGTTCCATAAAACGTTTAATGGTACCGCCTTTACCGGCGGCATCCCGCCCTTCAAACAGGATCACTACCCGTTGCCCGGTGGCTTTTACCCAACGTTGTAACTTTAATAACTCCACTTGTAGATGATATTTCTGCTGCTCATAACTTTTGCGACTAAGCCGGTTCTGATAAGGATAACCACCATCACGCCAGTCCTGCCGTAATTGCTGGTCGGCTTTTTCGCGGCGCTTTTCGGTTTGTGCTGACTCTCCTTTTAGTAGCGCCTTGCTAAGTTGGCTCAGGTCATCAGGCGACAAACCATCCAGCATCGCTAACAGATGCTGTGATAACTGATGTAAATCGCCAGCTGCCCGGGCTGCAATAATGTCCTCAATCGCCACTGCCTTGGCTTGCTGACTGGCGGTTAACCGTTGACTGACCTGCTCGATTTGCGGGTCCGGCGCAGTAGCGACGGTCTGAGGTGTTGCTGTTTGCTGAATTTCCGTCATTGGCTCTCCTGTGTTAACTGCTGCTGCCCGGACATTGATAGCAACTGGGCGAGCGCGGGCAACTGCCGCCCCGGGCGCAAATCAGCTGTGCTGGCTTATTCATACTGCGGCTAACCCAATTAATATTCAGAATATTTGCCACTCGCTTTAGCGTGGTCTGAATACTTTGCGGTACAGTAGCAGCGCCACCGTAACTGATACAACGTGCCTTCATCTCCTGCGCCAGCGCATCGGCATCCAGCCCTTGCGCCGCCAGCGCCGGATTTAAATCAATACCAGCACATAATACATGGTCATTACCGGCCAAATCTTTGACCTTGGTCGACTCACAGCAATAAATTCTCGGTTGTCCCTGCACATCCAGTAAAGATAGTTGCGCCGCACTACCCGATTCTTTTACCTCAAACATCCTGAATACCGCCCAGTGTTGGCAAGGATCCTGGACTTGCCGCATATTGCCCCAGGGCAGCGGGATACCATTACCACGATATACCGCTTTCAGCTTGCCCGGGCTATAGGCATCAAAATAGTGCCAGTGCGGATAGGGTGATACCGCCGTCATCCGCCGCATCGCCACCGAGGCGGAAACCTCCGCCTGTAAATGACTGGCAATCTCATAACCGCGCCGCTCCAGCAACTGCCGGAATGGCTGTTTCGGACAAAGCAGTGCTCCGGCAAAAAAGCTGGATTCAAAATCACGCCAGGCATGCAGAATATCCTGCGGTGCCATGCTACTGCTGTCAGCAAACACATCGTCATGCGCCCCACCGACTGCCATTGAGCTTTTCACGCCGTCTTTGTTATGCAGTACTGCATGGCCGATATGTACCGCCAATTCATATTTCAGGCGGGTTGGCCATTGCTGCAAGACGCGGTGCAAATGCAAACTCTGCGGTGGCACAAAAAACGAGGTTTGAATATTATTCGAGCGCACGCCTAATTCGTCGATCAGTTCCTTAGGCGCTTCATCAAACCAGTGAATACTCAGCCCCAGTTGTTGCACGATGGCCAACAATTCCTCAACCGATAACGGCAACCGTTTTAAGCCGACTTCCTCGGCCGCCCGCTCCAGCTCAGGAAAATGATTCTGGTGATGCTCCTGATGCGCACGGATCAGTAGTTGCGCAAACTGCCGGCCGCTGGTGCCGGTTTGCGACAGCAGCTCCGGAATGGCAATTTGCAGAATATCGCCACTAAACAAAAAGCCCGGCTCCAGCGGCATACCATTTAAGCCGCCTTTGGTTTGTTTTGGCAGCACCAAATCCTGCTCTTCCGCTTCGCCATCTAAAAACCAGTCCAGTTCTTTTTGAAATACCTGCGCAATGACTTCCAGCATTTCGACGGCCGGCACCCTTTTTCCGCGTTCAATCATCGACAGATACGACACCGAAGGTGCCGCTTCCGGATTCAGCCGCACACAACGGGTCGACAAATCTTCAATGGTTAAGTTATTGCGTTTACGCAAATTTCTTATTTTAGTGCCCAAAAAGTGGGACTTTCGTAGCAGACTCTTGTTCACTTTCATTTTGTAAAATTCACACTGTAAAATTTTTATTGTGAAATTATGCTTAAAACTAATCTAGACTAGTTTTCACGCAATAGCAAAAGCTGGCGCGAAAACCAGGATTAAGCCTTATCAGAGGCCAAGTACCGACCCTACCCGATGAGGAACAGAAGATGACAACTTTAGCTAACCCAATGCAGCAGGAGCTGCAAATCCAGCAACAGATCCAATTGATCACCGAACTGAATCAACAGCATGTGCGTCAGGTGATGGATTACTCAAAAGGTTTTCTGGATAAAACCTTTCCACTGGCCCGGGGTTCGCATAAAGACGTGGCAAGTTATGTTGTCTACTACCAGCAACTACTGGCGTTCTTTCAGGATGGCAGCACCAGTGGTTTACAAGAGCCGGCGCAATTTATCGCGCTGATTGGTCATCGTGAGACACCAGAAGCCTTACTGTTACAAAATGATGGCCGCCATGTCGAGTTAGTCCTGAATCGCCGCGGTATGCAGGGTAGTCAGGATCCGGCAGGTATTGACGATATTCAGCTGCAAACGACGGTACCCGAGTGTCATTGGTTCAGCCTAATCAGTGGCCGGCAAATCAGTTGTCGTAGCCGGGCAGAAAAAAGCTTTACAGCCAAAGATGGCAGTGACTATTTGCTGTAGTGCCCAGATCGTTAGAAGTGATAGCATCTGCCCAGGGTTGCTGGGCAGACTGTCTTCTTATCGGTTAAAGCGTAAAATATCTTTTAGAATAATAGCGGTTTCAGAGGCCAGACTATTGCGGTCAAATGCGACGGAACAGAGTCCGGTACCACGACCACATAAATTTCCGGGGATACGCGAAGAGGTGTTTGCCCCAGGTTGGTACAAGCCCGATGCCGCGAGTTGCTGCCTGACATTACTCAGCTCACTTTCGGTATTAAACTGTTGACCATAGATTCGAATTACCTCGATATCGCCGGCTGTTTTAAGCTCGCTAACAACAGACAACAATTGCGGATCGGCAATCGCATCTTGTTGACTCACCGCTTCCAGTACTTGCAAAAGCTCACTAAAATGCTGACGCGAATCTTCATAATCCTGCAGTGCCAACTTTTTAAACAACTGAGCGGCCTGCACTAAATCCGATTCTACACCTATACCCGCGACGTACAACTTAGCCAACAGATAACGGGCTGGCAGGTAAAAACCTTGCTCTGCAGTTTGTAACAAAGCGATCGCTTGCTGGTCGGCTTGCGGATTATTTTGCTGTAACAGCAATTTCGCCTTATCGTAAGCCGCCGGCAAATAGCCTGCCCGAATCGCACGTTCCAACCAGACATCTGCCTTATCTATGTCTTGCTCCAATATGAAGCCGGCACGCAACCAGTTGGACATGACGTGCATCCCCATAGGTTCACGCCAGCGTGCTGCCTGCTTAATATGGCGGCGCGCTTTGTTAACGTCCTGAGGTACGCCCTCACCGGTAGCATAAGCAGTCGCAACAATGGTGGCAGCCATGCCACTGCCATACCATGCCATTTTTTCTAACTTCACAAAATCTGTTTGACATAACTCAGATGTGCAAAAAGAGTCGGCTGGCTCAGATGTCGCGCCAACGAGCGGCAAGGCGCTGACTAGCAGCAGTATCGAAAATATCACAGGGGATTTCATCAGCTTTAGTCCGGTTTTTATCCAGAACACAAGCATAGATTTCATGTAAATAATTTACAAATTTATTGCAAAAATAGTTGAAAGCCGAAAGGCTAACTCCTGGCCGTAAGGTATGGGTAATTAACGCAGCAGCCTGCAATCGCAGGCTGCTTTGACTAAATCGATACGACTTACTCGGCAGCTTGCAAGGCTAATTGTGGCGCTTCAACACCATTGATGCTCTGCGTCAGGCGCTGCAGGTTTGCCAGCATCAGCTCTGCATTATCCAGGCGCACGGCTTGCATCAGATCCTGCAACGCAGCGACTTTGTCGCCTGCTAACAGATTCATTACTGCTCTGTTGTTCAATGCCAGCGCGCGCATTTCACGTTTCGCCGAACGCGGTACCGCTTGTAAAGCGCCAGCGCGTTGTACCGCATCGTTACAGGCAGTGGCTGCCGCTGTAAAATCAGCAGTCCGGCTATAGGCAACGCACAAACTCAGCTGCCGGAAAAACGGATCGGTATCCGCTTGCTGTGGGCTCTGTGCCTGTGCAATTCCCGCCTGGAACTGACCGGCTTTGATCAGCTCAGCACCCGGCGCGTCCTCCGGCAAGCCCATTTGGTAAGCATTACCCGCGGCAGAAGCGAGCAATGGACTTGACGACAACATTAGTACCGTCAAACCGGCGCATAATTTTGATGTTGAAAAAGTCATCTCTGGTCTCTCCTGCAAAAATTTATTTGGCGTGCCTAGTGTGTGGCACGTAATAAATTTACAAAAACCATCAATAACTGACAAACGAGAAGATCTAAAGAGATAGGTTAGAAAAATTAACCTGTACGTACCTCGAATTGAATTACACACCTAAAATAAAATAATAGTTTGATTTTTAACGCTTATTAATTAAATGGCAAATTAAATTGCTAGCATCAGTACTTATTAATCCGCACAAGTTATCTTGTAATTTAATTACAATATTCGCGAAATTTGCATACCGCACAGTGATAACACTGGCTACGGGCCCTCACAATGAGCAGGGCCCGGTAACCCGGCTTGCATTTACCGGCAACTTTGCTATGGTATGTCGCAGCCCGCTTATCGCTGCCACCCCAAGATTTACCGGAGTACGTCTGTGCTTACGACCCTGTGGTCTACCAAACTGAGTTTCGCTACCGCCTTCCAGCTCTAAGCCGGGTGCGCTTTGTCGCGCCCGGAGTACACCTTTCCCTGTTTACTGCTTTTACGTTTTTACGCTGAACTTTGCGGAGGATGCCTGTGCTGCATCGTAGTTCTTTACAAGATTTGCCGTTATCGGCAATTGAGCGCTATTTGCTGCGCGCCAGTTGGCTGCCGCTACAACCAACCCGACTGGCACAAATACTTCGCTTTCTGGAGGATTGCCCACAACGACGGGCCAGAGCTGGCAAGCCGTTACGGGCGGCGCCAGGCTGCACGGTACGTTTAATTGCATTACCGGATGGCGATGCCTGCTGGGTTACGCTAAGTGCCGATCCCAAAGCGGATAGCAGTGGTTCAGTCATCTCAATCTGGTCGCCACTGGGGCAAGCATTGCTTGGTAAAACGACCGGCGAGCAAGTACAGGTGAAGATCTTAAGACGCACCTTGCGCTTTGTTATAGGCGACTTACTCAAAGTAAGTCAGCCCGGATAATGGTTAAGAAGTGAGGATCCCGCCATGCAGCTATTAACAGTCGCAGCATCTTGTTTTAACGTTAAGGCACCTACCGTCTGCAGCCCGCTGCGACCTCAGAGCTGGTGTGTCAGTGTTGCGGAGTTTTACCATGAGCAAAGAAACCAGCAAAAAGAAGCCACAGCATGATATTAAAGAGAAACGCCGGCTGAAAAAAGAAAAGCGCCAGCAACAAAGCTAGCCTTGGTTATTCAGAGGCTGCCTGCTGGCAGCCTCATCTGGTGCTAATCCAGTAGCAACTGTAACTCAGGCGGTAAAAAGGGTTTACCCGCTTCATTCAGCGCAGTACCCGTGATCAGCGCCTCTAACATCAACTTTTGGTCAGCACTGCGCCAGACCTGTTGTTTAAAGCCAAAGCGCAAGCGGGAAACCGGCTGATACTGCGTTGTGACGTAAAACTGGTCACCACTGGTTAGTGAGGCTTTATAATCCATCTCCGCCCGGACGACGACCAGATTGACCTTCGCTCTGGCCAAAGCCGCGAAGTCGATCTGCCGGCTATGCAAAAACTCATGCCGCGCATGTTCCAGGTAATTGAAATACACCGCGTTATTGACGATACCTTGCATATCGCACTCATAATCACGCACTTTAAACTCAGTTCGATGCATCAACGGCTTCCTATCATCAAAAGATTGCATGCTAACAGCCTGAGTACACCCCGCCTAGTCAGATCAGACCTGTCGATAATTATTTTAATGTCGTTTAAACCTTTTCTACCGTCGTCACGACTAAGCCTGAAACAACAGATTAGAACACGGCATGTTACAACTTGAACCCCAGATTTTACAGCAAGCGGCCAGCGGCGACCGCCATGCCTTTGCCCGGCTGTATCAGCACTTTGTGGGGCGGGTTTATGCTATTGCCTGGCGCTTACTGGCAAATCGCAGTCGGGCTGAAGATGCGGTGCAGGAAACCTTTTTAAAAGTATGGCAGCAATTACCGGCCTTTCGTGGCGACAGTGAATTCAGCACCTGGCTGCACCGGCTGGCGGTTAACACTACTATTGATTTGTGGCGCAAGGACAAAGGTTTACGACTGGAGGATGGCGACGCCATACCGGAAACGGTCTGCTGCCCGCAGCATAGTGACGAACAACAGCAGCAGTTGGAGCAAGCTATCCAACGCTTGCCAGCTCAGGCCAGGGCGGTATTTGTGCTGTTTGCGCTGGAGGGCTATCAGCACCGGGAGATTGCGACACTGCTGCAAATTGCCGAGGGCAGCAGCAAAGCCCAGTACCACCGGGCCCGTCAACTATTGCAGGAGTATCTGAATGAATGAGACTAAACTGGATGAGTTGATCGCCGCACTGCCGCGGGACCTGGCTCCGGCGCGTGATCTGTGGCCGGCACTCGAGGCTCAATTACCGCATCCCAAGCCAAAGCGTTGGCCGCTCGCCAGCGCCGCCTCCTTATTGCTGGCGTCGTTACTGTACTGGTACTGGCCGGCGACACCAGCGTTACAACTTTCCGCTCTGGAACAAGAGTTACAGTATCAACAGGCACTTACCGAGCGTTTGGCGACCTTGCAACAGGTTGATAGCGCCTTTGGCGACTGGCAATGGCAGTTGCAACTGTGGCAACAGGCAGTCAGCCAGGTTAGGCAAGCCCTTAGTTTTTACCCGGATGATCCGGGGTTACAACAACAACTGGCGTCGTTATATCAACAACAATTGTCTTATGTTGATCAACTCGCCATGACATCCCCCTAACAGGAGCTCAAGATGAAACTAATCCAATATAGTACCGGCCTCTGGCTGCTCTGCTGCGCCAGCCTGGCGTTGGCTGATAGCCGGCAAAGTATTGATGAAGTGCGCAGTGTCGCCGCGAATGAGCGGGTCACGCTTGAAGTACAACGTGGCAAAGTCACCATCCGCGGTAGCCAGCAAAATCAGTTTAAGGTCTCAGGTAAGCTCGACGAGCAAGCGGAAGGCTTTACGTTAGACTCCAACGCCGGTTTTACCCAGTTTGTGATGAAAATGCCAAGACAAATGCACAGTGACCGCAATCAACAAGGCGCTGAACTGGTGTTTGAGGTGCCACAGGGCGCCAGCCTGGAGTTTAAAGGTGTGAACAGTAGCGTTGTAGTCGAAAATATATCGGGTGGCAGCCTGATCAGCACAGTCAATGGCGATATCAAAGCCAACAACCTCAGCGAAACTGTCGAGCTGGCAACCGTAAATGGCGCTATCGACAGCCAGGGGCTGAGCGGTCAGCTACGCCTAAAAACGGTGAACGGAAAAATTGAGGATAAAGGTGCCACAGGTCGCTTACAGGTGGAATCGATTAATGGCGAAATCGATCTGGAGAGTCAGCCCGATGAACTGATGTTGACCGTTGTTAATGGCGAAGTCGATCTGGATCTGACCCGCACCGCCAAAATTGAGATTTCCAGTGTTAATGGCACTGTTGAGGTCGAGTTAAAGCAGCAAAATGCTCCCCGGATTAAAGGCTCTTCGGTCAGCGGTAAGTTTGAATTAAAACTCGACCCTAATCTGGATGCTGCAGTCAGCATGAAAACCTCTGCCGGCGGCAGCATCAAAAATAGCTTAACCAATGATCAGCCAAGCCGCGATAAATATGGCCCGGCCAGTAACCTGCAATTTAGCAGCGGAAATGGCAGCGGCAGTATCGACATTAGCACAGTCAGTGGCCGGCTGGAGCTGTCCAAAAACTAAGCGTTACGGCGCCAACCCGGTTATTCCACGTTGGCGCTATTAATCCTTCCTGCACACAACTAGTCCAAATAGATTATTTAATTCAGCTGCTTACACACCATTCCAGCATCATTTTAAAAACGTTTTAGAAATAAGTTATAGCGATTAGTTATAACCGTCACGCGTAAAATAAAAGCAACAACGCAGATGTCATCAGGGCTAGCGAGTAACCCAGCTTTTACTAAAATAACTGAGAAAAACCTTTTTCGGGAACTTTGTCCCCATTCTGGTGTAACCCAGATTTTTCTGTCCATATTTTGCAGATTTACAGCACTCTGTCTTTACCTTAAAACCTATTACAGATGTTACTGTGGTGTAACAGTAAGTAGTCATCTTTCCAGGGAATCCATAACAATAAATTAGGTATCACTATGCCGAATAATAATTTTAAACTCCGGACGCTGGCGTTGCTATGCGTACCGGCGGCGTTCTTAGCGCAAACGGCTCAGGCCGATGACAGTAACGATTATCAACAGGGTCCAGTAACCCGCGTAATTGTAAAATATAAAGAAAACCAAACAGATAACCTGACTCGAGCCCTACCCGCTGTTGTCGCGCAGCAACGACGGGCAGAACGCATGCAGGCTAAAGCCGAGCGCTTTAGTCAACGCGCCGGCGAGCGGGTTAAATTTGTCCGTGAAACAGCGCTTGAGCGGCATGCGGTGTTCAGTGCCGAGCGGCGTTTATCTGCACAAGAGACTGCAGACTTGCTGAGCCAGCTGGCAGCCGATGACGAAGTTGAATTCGTTGAAGAAGATCAACTGTTGCAGGTTGCGTTAACACCAAACGATACGCAATACGCTAATCAGTGGCATTACTACGAGAGCACCGGCGGCATCCGGGCACCAGCAGCCTGGGACAGAGCGACCGGCCAGGGTGTGGTAGTCGCGGTATTAGACACAGGTTACCGGCCGCATGTTGACCTTAACGCCAATATCCTACCCGGTTACGACATGATTTCTGATACCTTTATCGGTAATGATGGCAATGGCCGTGACAGCGATGCCCGTGATCCGGGCGATTGGACTAACGTTGGTGAATGTGGTGGCGGCCAACCCACGTCATTCCGCGCCTCCAGCTGGCATGGTACCCATGTCGCCGGCACCATTGCGGCTGTTAGCAATAACAATAACGGTGTGGCTGGTGTTGCCTTCAACGCCAAAGTCGTTCCGGTGCGGGTATTAGGCAAATGTGGTGGTTACACCTCTGACATCGCTGACGGTATTATCTGGGCAGCAGGTGGCACAGTATCCGGCGTACCAGCTAATGCTAACCCAGCCAGCGTAATTAATATGAGTCTTGGCGGCTCGGGTACTTGTTCAAGCACCACTCAAAACGCTATCAATCAGGCTCGCAGCCGCGGTGCTGTTGTTGTAGTGGCTGCCGGCAATAGTAATGCCAATGCCAATAACTTTAACCCGGGCAACTGTGCCGGTGTGATAAACGTTGCTGCCACCAATCGTCAGGGTGGCCGGGCTTATTACTCTAACTATGGCACCAGTATCGATGTAGCAGCACCGGGTGGCTCCATGAACTCGGCAAATGATCCCGCCGGTGTACTGTCGACTTATAACAGCGGTTCTACAACGCCAAGTACCGATAGTTACGGCTATAGTCAGGGCACCTCGATGGCAGCACCACATGTTGCCGGTGTTGCGGCACTGATCAAACAGGTTAAGCCCGCTGCCACCCCGGATGAAATTGAAACCATCCTGAAGAATACTGCGCGCAGTTTCCCTGCCAGCTGCAGCGGCTGCGGCACCGGTATTATTGATGCCAATGCTGCGGTGCAGGCTGCTCAAGGCACAAGTGGTGGCAGTGGCGGCGGTGGTACCGTGTCAAACTTATCCGCAACTACGAATAACTGGCTGCACTACACCGTGACGGTACCTGCAGGTATGAGTACCTTGACGGCAAGTATCTCCGGCGGTACCGGCGATGCGGATCTCTACGTTCGTCGCGGCGCCAGACCGACCACCACCACCTTTAATTGCCGGCCTTATCTGCAGGGCAATAATGAGAGCTGTAATTTCAGCAACCCGGCAGCAGATGTATGGCACGTTAGTATCCGCGCTTACAGCAGCTTTAGCGGTGTAACGCTGACTGTTAGCTACAATCCATAAAGCAGTCGATTTAAACAGAGCGGTGGTTTAACTACCGCTCTGTTAATCTGCAAAGCTGATTTTTCCCATCGTCACCGCTGGCATACCAGTACTGAGATGATTGAAGGTCGTCGTGGTTCCGGCTACGCACTCATTCGCCAACAGCGCAAATAATACCGCTTCTTTAGCATCCGGCAGTATTGCCAGCTCCGCTGTCGTTGTTAAACTCAGCTGTGGTAAACCCTGTTTTAGTTGCTGCATTAACAGTGGGTTGTGAATACCACCACCACTGGCATAGAGTACGGTTGGCCGCTCAGGCTGCAGCAGCTGTTGCACCAACTTGATAATGGCCTGCGCACTAAAGGCATTTAAAGTAGCCAGTACATCCACCGCCGGCAGATCCTGACATCCACTCTGTTGTTGCGCGCGCGCCAGATAAGCCAGATTAAACACCTCTGGCCCGGTAGTTTTTGGCAGACTTAGCTGAAAAAACTCCGCCGCCAACAAGGCAGCTAATAACTTTTGCTGGACGGTGCCTGTTTTTGCCAGGCGGGCATCCGCATCATACTGTAACCCCGGAAAATGTTGCCGCACATAGGCATCCATCAGGGTGTTACCAGGTCCGATATCAGTACTAAATACGCCACTCAACGACTCACCGGCAGGCAGATACGTTAGGTTGGCAATGCCGCCGATATTTAGCAGGATCCGGTGCTCCGTCGCTGAACCAAACAGCAGATAATCACCATAAGCAGCCAGTGGCGCGCCCTCGCCGCCTGCTGCGATATGTTTTTGCCGGAAGTCACTGACAGTAATAATTCCGGTATGCACCGCCAGATGATCGCCATCGCCGAGCTGCAAGGTGGCGTTACCCCATGCCGGATCCTGATGCTGCCGTTTCGGGCAGTGATAAACGGTCTGGCCATGGCTGGCAATCAGATCCACCTCTGACGCCGGCACTTGCCAGTCGTGAAGCGCCTGATTAATCATCTTCGCATGCTGCTCAGCAATCCATGGATGCAACAAGGTTAGTTGCTGCAAATCGACCTGACGTTTAGCAAATACCGCTTGCACCCGGCTGCGAAACTCATCCGAATATGGCACAGTAATAAACTGCTCGACCTTAACCGAGCTCTGCTGCCCACTGCCGTGAATGTGACAAAGCGCAATATCCAGGCCATCCAGCGAAGTACCACTCATTAAGCCGATAATCCGGCGGCTGGGTTTAGCTGCCAGCTGATATAACTTGGTAATGTGGCTGTGCATGGCTGAAGCATCCTTAATTTTTTTCTAAAATAACAACACCAAGCAGCGGTTTCGTTCGTATACTTAGGCCGTGCGCTGTTATCACTCAGTGCCAGCCCATACTACCCCAGAACCGTGAACGGAGAAAATGATGATTAGTTATGTAACCTTAGGTGTCAGTGATATTGCTGCAGCCCGGAAGTTTTATGGAGACTTGCTGGGTGAACTTGGCGCCAAAACCTTGTTAAATATGGATCGTATTACCTTTTTCGGTAAAAGCATGAAAGAACCGATGCTGGCAGTGTGTATTCCATTTAATCAGGAAGCTGCGGCACCGGGTAACGGCAATATGGTGTCAATGGCACCGGGCTCCAAAGAGGCGGTTGACGCGCTCTATCACAAAGCCATTACACTGGGAGCCACCTGCGATGGTGCGCCGGGCCAACGCATTCCGAATACCTTTTATGGCGCTTACGTGCGCGATGCCGATGGTAATAAACTCTGCTTCTGTCATTTCGGTTAAGCATGCAAATTCACGCTGATTTTAGTGCCCGCGTTGTGCTGCTGCCGGGCCAACAACAATTTGTCCCCTCACCTCTACCCGGCGTCAGCCGGGTGATGTTAGATCGGGCTGGTGAAGAAGTTGCGCGGGCAACCAGTCTGGTACGCTATGAGCCAGGTTCAGGTTTCAGTGCGCATCGCCATGATGGTGGCGAAGAAATCCTGGTGTTGGAAGGCGTGTTTTCAGACGAACATGGCCATTACCCTGCCGGCACCTACCTGCGTAATCCGCCGGGGACCACTCATCAGCCCTACTCAGAGCAGGGTTGTCTGTTACTGGTCAAACTGTGGCAATTCGCTGCTAATGATAACAGTCCGTTAGTACTCAATACTAAAGACGGTAACTGGTATCAGGGCTTAGTTCCGGGGCTGTCGGTGCAGCCTCTGCACGAGCATAATGGCGTTAATACCGCCTTAGTGCGCTGGGCGCCGAATACCCGGTTTAACCGCCATACCCATCCGGGAGGTGAGGAAATTCTGGTACTGGAAGGCCTGTTTTGTGATGAGTTTGGCGAATATCCGGCCGGTAGTTGGCTGCGTAACCCGCGTTATAGCAATCACGCTCCCTACACTGGCGCTGAAGGGGCGCTAATTTACGTAAAAACCGGCCATCTGGGCGCAAACCTGCTTGGCGACCAGTTTATTCAAACGCCACTCTAGCTGCGCTGACCAGCAGGCTAAACGGTGAGCAACGGCTATACTTAATCACTGTTTGGCCTTGCTCCGGCAATCTATCATGCAACCCATGTTTCACCACATTCTGATTATTCTGCGGCAAACCGCCGAAGACCAATATACGCTGCAAAAAGCGCAACGTCTGGCTGCGTGCCAACCTTGTCATTTTTCTATTTTTATCGCTAACCCAGTGAAACTGCCGCGTCCGGATCCGCAACTGGTCGGGAGCTTAACAAAGCAGCAACTGAGCGAGCTATCCGCAGTAACCAGCGACTATTTGATCTCTGAAAATAAAGGTAATGCCGAAATCCACTGGTTACGTAATTATCTGAATGAGTCAGATATCAGTTTAGTGATTACGGCGCCACTTAGCGGCAGCGGCTTACTGCCAGGCTTATACGACAAACTGTGTCACTTTCTGATCAATGACTGCGAGTTACCCGTTTGGTTGGTGAAAACACCCCTACCACTCACGGAAGACAGCATCCTGGCATGTTTAGATATTGAAGATGCTTCGCTACGCAACCAACATCTAAATGAAGTGATACTGCAGGTCGCGGCGGAGCTTGCCAATGCGTTGGGAGAGCCGCTCCACCTGTTAAATTGTTTTCAGGACGAGTTAATGACGATGGATTTGAGCTATGACACTGCGCATGGTTTCAAAAAACACCCTGATGAGCTGGGTAATCATCAACGGCTGTTGCAGTCTTATCTGCTACCGGGCAATGTAGTTTCGCCATGCCAAATTCACATCAAAGAGGGCTGCCCGGATAATGAAGTTCCGTTAGTCGCAGCCCAGTTACAAGCAGGCTTAACTTTAATTGGCAATAACCACTGTCACAGTCGTTTGTCGGCGGTATTGGGTAATACGGCACATTATCTATGTCAGCAAACACCTACCGATATGCTGGTGTTAAAACCCGGCACTGTAATTGCGGGACGACAGGTGTCCTGACCCCACTCAGACAGCATCCTTTATAACGTTCAGAAGTGTCAGCTTTTTTTACAGTCACCGACAACAGCTGTTGTTAAATCCGGCCTCATATCGCGTGGCATCTGTCCTGCCACCACCACCACGTTCCCGGCATTGATTATGCATGATAAGTCGCCGGCACAACGCTGGCAAAAATCCACTCTAATTCAGCTCGATAATTAAACCAACAAAACTAAAAACCAGAATAAAATCGGAGCAAATAAATCTATGTCTTATCAAAAACATTTCAAGGTCGCCAGAAACCGGCTGACCCTAGCCTGTATGCTGGCACTCGGGCTACCCTGTGCGGCGGCCGAACAACTAAATATCAGCGACAGCGAGAGCACTAACCTGTGGTTTATCGAATTGAGTGATAAACCGGTAGCGGGCGGCAATAGCAAAAGTAACGTGCGCGCAGCACAAAACAAATTCAAAGATGCGGCAAGAGATGCAGATCTGAGCTTTGTTGAAAAACGCCGTTTTGAAACACTGTTTAACGGTTTCTCGGTCGAAATTTCTGCAGCAAACCGGGCTAAACTGATGCAGATCCCTGGCGTCAAAGCGATTTACCCGGTAGAGGTATTTCATGCTCCCGCAGTAGAGAGTAGCGAAGGCGGCTCAGCCGCTGATATGGCCGTTGCACTGGGCATGACGGGCGCTAATTTTGCCCAGAATAGTATGAATCTGGACGGTACTGGTATTAAGGTCGCGATTATCGACTCTGGTATTGATATCGACCATCCGGATTTCGGGGGCTCCGGTAGCAACGGTTCAACGTCTTTCCCTACTACACGAATTGCCTACGGTTATGATTTTGTTGGCGATGCCTTCAACGCCGACCCAAGCAGTGCGACTTATAATCCCGTTCCTACCCCGGATTTCAACCCAGATGACTGTGGTGGTCACGGTACCCACGTTGCGGGTATTGTTGGTGCCAACGGTCGGGTAAAGGGTGTCGCGCCCAACGTTACCCTCGGCGCCTACCGGGTATTTGGCTGTGCCGGTAGCACGTCGGCTGATATTATCATCGAGGCAATGGAGAAAGCCTATAACGATGGTATGCATATCGTAAATATGAGCCTGGGCGCAGCGTTTCAGTGGCCGCAATATCCAACCGCTCAGGCAGCAGACCGACTGGTAGAAAAAGGTGTTGTTGTTGTGGCCTCTATCGGCAACAGTGGGGCTAATGGCTTATATTCTGCCGGAGCGCCTGGTCTTGGTGAACATGTTATCGGTGTCGCTTCCTACGATAACCTCGGCTCAGCGCAACAAATTGCCACCGTCAACAACCGGGATATCCCATACAATATCATGACCTTCAGTGGCATGGTACCTACAGCAGGTTCGTCGGATGTCGTCTTTATCGGACAAGCCTGTAACACCGACCCGCTACTGGCAAACCCAGCCGGTAAAACTGCGTTAGCGGTGCGCGGGGTTTGTTCTTTTGGTGAAAAGGCTGCTAATGCTATCGCGGCCGGAGCTACCTCGGTGGTTATTCACAATAATGCCGCAGGTGCTTTCAGTGGCACTTTGGGCGCACCATTAGGTAACGGTCCGGTACCGGTGGTTGCCATAACGCAACAAGACGGTCTATTCATTCGTAGCCAGGAAAACCCGGTATTAAACTGGACTAACCGTATAGTCGTAACGCCATCTGCGACAGGCGGCCGGATTTCCAGCTTTAGTTCGTACGGTTTGTCACCGGATTTGCAACTAAAACCAGATTTAGGTGCACCTGGCGGGAATATTTTCTCTACTTATCCGATGGAGGCAGGTGGTTTTATTACCCAGAGTGGCACATCAATGTCATCGCCGCATGTCGCCGGTGCAGCGGCACTGTTGCTGCAAAACAATCCACAGATCCCAGCCATGTCGATGCGCAATATTCTGCAAAATAGCGCCGAACCCAAACTGTGGTCAGGCAACCCTGCACTAGGCTTCCTGGATATGGTGCATCGTCAGGGAGCTGGGATGATTAATGTTGCCTCCAGTGCCAATGCGACCACCTATATTACGCCAGGGAAAATTGCTGCCGGTGAAGGCGAAGCGGGTCCCTTTACGCAACGTTTGACAGTCAGTAACAGCGGTAGCGAAGCGGTGACCTACCAGTTATCGTCAGTTAACGCGCTGAGTACTGGCGGTGTGATTACGCCAAGCTTCTTCCAAGGCAATGCCAGTGTCAGCTTTAGTTCAGATACACTAACCGTACCTGCAGGCGGCAGCACCACTGTGGATGTCACTATCAATCCCGCTATGACGCCAGTAAATGGTCAGTACGGCGGTTATATCGTTTTTACACCGCAAGCAGCCGGCCAGGTATATCGCGTGCCGTTCGCAGGCTTTGTTGGCGACTATCAGGGGATTCAAATCCTGACCCCTACGGCAAATGGTTTCCCCTGGCTAGCAACCTTAAACGGCAATACCTTCAGCCGCTGCCTCGAAAGCTGTACTTACTCGATGCAAGGTACTGATATGCCATGGTTCTTAATGCATTTTGATCATCACGCCCGCTATATGGAGATGAACATTCTGCATGCCGCAACTAAGCGTCCGGTCCATCCGGTATTCCACAAAACGAACGTGATGGAATATTTACCGCGGAACAGTACGGCAACCGGTTTCTTTAACTATACCTGGGACGGTACTCGCCTCCACAGCAATGGTGGCAAGGGTAAAACCATGGAAGTGCCAAACGGTGATTATGTGCTTGAGATCCGTGTCCTGAAAGCGCTCGGTGATAAAAACAACCCGGCGCATTGGGAAGTGTGGATGTCTCCGGTCATTAGTATTCAACGTTAATACGCTCGCCATACCGGGAGCCCTTGCTCCCGGTATTTTTATGCCTTTCTGGTATCGGGAGATACCCAAGACCAAGGTAACTTGTTGCTGTGTCTGAGAATAAAAATAACGCTCTAATGCCAATTGCTTGCTGTTGCTTTTTTGTGCTAGATTCTGCGCCCTTTTCCGACGAAGCTAGCCTGTGATGGATTTGTTAACTCTGACAATCGTCAATGCCTTTATCGCACTGGTGGCGACCGCTGTACTGGTATTGCAAGATAGTGCAGACCGGCAATTTCGTTATCAACGCTATTTTGTCCTGGCCGGCCTTTGCATGCTGCTAAACGCCAGTTTCAGCGCCTTAAGGTATGCCGGTTATCCTTTACCATACTGGTTATTTCCTGCCCTTACCAACAGCTTGAGTGTCGGAGCAAGTCTGGCGTTGGCCGCTGGCATTCACCGGCATCTACAAAAACCCGGCAAACGGCTCGGCTTGCTACTGGTATTCTTACTGATTTTTGCACTACATTTTGTCGATGCCATCAGTAGCAATCTGGGATACCGGATGCTGCTCAATATCCCGATAGTACTGATAGTTAATTTATGGTGTATTGCTATGCTTTGGCAGGCCCGCCACTCGGAGCTCGGTAAAGTCTATCTGGCCTTTATGGCGACCTTTATCTTTAACATCCTGCAATTTAGTGCTCGTTCAATCTATCTGTTGTTGGAGCAAACCCAGGTTGTTACGGCGAATTACAGCAGTCTGGTACACAGTATTGGTTTTTTTTGTCTTACCATGTTCGCCATTCTGGTCTTCTGCTGCATTATCATGCTGAGCCATCGCCAACAAAAGCTAATGCTGCAGCAGCTGTCTGAGCGGGATGCTTTGACTGGTGCCCTGAATCGCCGCACCCTGGACCTGCGACTGGCTGCTGAATTTAATCGTTGTCGGCGCAAGGGCAGCAGCCTGAGTTTGCTGCTACTGGATGCCGACCACTTCAAGAAGATTAATGATACGCTGGGGCACGCTGCAGGCGACCAAGCTGTGCAGCATATCGCCCATATCGCTGAACAACAGCTACGCGACTACGATTTACTATTCCGTTTTGGTGGCGAAGAGTTTTTATTGTGTTTACCCGATACCGAGCATCATATTGCACTGCAAATCGCCGAGCGACTACGTCAGAGTATCGAAAAACAAAGGGTACAACACACTGATCAATTTACACTGACCGTGAGCATAGGGGTAGCCAGCACTCCCGGAGCCACAGACTGGCAAAGTCTACTGACACAAGCCGACCAGGCGCTTTACATAGCAAAATCTTTGGGCCGCAATCAGGTGCAAAGCTTTTCCGCCGTGAAATCAACCCAGGTGGCGACTATCCCAAGCTAGCTAATCACAACCTAGATCCGCTATTGGTTTGGCGCATCATGCTGCCAGCATTTTCAGACAGCAAATTGTGATTAATTTTCATTATATTGGCCTAAAAGCCTATTTGAAGTTGACCGCAAGGTTATTTAGGTTATTAATTAAACAATACACTCTGTGCTGTGACGCTCATAGCTGGAGGACAACTATGCGTAAATACGCCTTATTGGCGCTGCTACTTGTGTGTCAGCCGGTCGCTGCACATTCCCCGTTACTGTTCTGTTATGAGCTACAAGAAAAATCGACTTTAAAAACCAGTCTGGGGGTTGGTTTAGAGCAGATTTTTGAGTTCCAGGCCAGGGTTGTTAGCGATGCTTTAGATAGCCTGGCAATGCCGTATCAACTGCAGCGACTACCCTGGCGTCGTTGTTTGGCAGCGGTAAGCCGGGGCGAGCTGGATGGGGCCATTGGGGTTGGCTGGACTGCTGAGCGCGATAGCGCATATCACTTTCCCAGATCACAATTGGAACTGGACCCAAGTAAGCGATTATTGCATCTGAATTATTCTATCTATACCCGATATGACAGCACATTGCAGTGGGATGGTCAGCAGTTAACCGGTATACAACATGGTTTAGCGGCACCCAAGGGCTACGTAGCAGAGCAACGTCTACAACAACTGGGCGTATGGCGTGAACTGGATACAGCTCTCGACTCTGGTATTGATTTGGTTTTAAAGCACCGCCTTGATGGTTACGTGTTGCCGGATGAAGTGGCGGCAGCGCAACTCAAAGGCCACTCCGAGGCTGATAAGATCCGCAAGCTCGAACCGCGGTTTATGGCGCAGCCACTGTACCTGGTTTTAAGCCGGAAAAGTAGCAAGCTTGACGACGAGCGGCGGGCTCAGCTCTGGCAACAAATTGAATTATCTCGAGAAAAGTTACTAGGTCAGCACTCGCAACAATCCACTCCCGAGCAACACTAATGTCTACTACTAGCGACTGCGCAACCAAAGCCCAAGCGCCGTACTATATCCCAGCGACTTAGCACTAATCTGCCCTTCTGCATTGATAACATAATAAGTCGGAAAAGCCTGAATCTGATAATCAGTAGCCAGCTGCTGGTTACCCAAGAGTACCGGAACCTCTAGATCTAAATCAGCAACAAAGTCCGCTACCTGCTGCGCTGAATCATACTGTAGCGCAATAGCGTACACCGCCAGCCCCTCGTTATCAGCCTGCAAATACTTCAAATTCGGCATACTCAAGCGACAGATACCACACCAGGGCGCAAAAAAGTACAGTAAGGTTTGTCTGCCCTGCAGCTCCGTCGAACGAAATAGATCCCCCTCTGCAGTCATAGCGATAAAAGCCGGCGCAGTACTGGCGCTCTTCAGCAAAGTCTGCTCTTTATACCAACTGATACCAAAGAACATGCAGCCTGCCAGCAATAGCGTTAACAGCCAGGATTTCATGACTTGCCCTCGAATAGTTTTAACTCGCGACTCTAGCTTGTTTAGCAGTGACGATCCAGTGCAGCTTGCGACTAAGCTGACTTCTGTTAATGTAATGCTTAAATGATGGTCTCGGGTCTCACTAAGATGCAAACACTAAGGATTTGGCAGCAGGCGCCTCATAATGCTTTTACCGATTTGATTTATTTTCACTATACCCTCTGGTGTGTATTTCGCGAAGGTAGCGCTCATGTCTCCCCTGATGGTCAGTTTCGGATCTTACGCTCCCTGGACGGTATTCACTGGCTCAGCTCTGCCGTGATCAGTATGGCGGGCGCAGATTTACGTGATGCAAAATTTAGTCTGCTACCTGATGGCCGCTTGATGCTTTATGGCGCCGGCGCTTTGCATGACAAAAGCCAGCAGAGCCATCAGAGTTTTGCCTGGTTTTCTGATAATGGTCTGGAGTGGTCAGCACCGGTCGCGATTGGTGAACCAAATTTTTGGTTATGGCGCCTGGCATGGTTCGGGCAGCAAGCCCTTGCCGTTAGCTATCATTGTGGCCAGCCACGTCTGGTAAGGGCGTATCAAACCCGGGATGCGAGGCACTTTGTACCCCTTGGTCAGGCGATTTATCAGGGCAGCTACGCTAACGAAAGCGCTATCTGCTTTGAGCCTGACGGTACCGCACTTTGTTTACTGCGTCGGGATCCCGAAAACGGCTTATTGGGTGTTGCGCGGCCACCCTATCATGACTGGCAATGGACAGATATCGGCTGTCGGATTGGTGGCCCGGCGATGCTCCGGTTAGCAGATGGCCAGCTTCTGGCTTGTGTACGCTTATATGATAAACAGGTTCGTACCAGTCTGTGCATGCTGGACCGGTTAACAGGAAAACTGACTGAATGGCAAGTGCTGCCGTCCGGTGGTGATTGCAGTTACGCCGGTATGGTCTTACGGGAAAATTGCCTCTATATCAGTTATTACTCGTCGCACGAGCAGCGCAGTGCGATCTACGTCACTCGATTGGAGCTTCGGGTCCCCAGTGGCGCCAACTTTTTACCGCAATAACTTTTTACCTGAAAGCCAGAGCCTTGAGTCAGCTTCGCTCTGAGCTTAATATAGCGGCTTTAAACTTAATAGAGTGATGTTATGACCGACGCGACTATCCGCCCCGAGTTACCAGATCGTTTATCAGTAAATCCACGCAGCAAATTTTACAACGCGGCTATCTTTGAGCACGAAGTAGGCATTAAGCTCAACGGCAAAGAACGTTTTGACGTGGAAGAATATTGCATCAGCGAAGGCTGGGTAAAGGTCGCCTCCGCCAAGGCACTGGATCGCCGTGGCCAGCCATTATTACTGACCGTAAAAGGTACCGTAGAAGCCTTTTACCGCTAACCAGCTGTTGCTAACTGCTGCGCCAGCTCCTCCGGGCGCAGCGTTAATACCTCTACCCCGTTTTCTGTTACCGCCACGGTATGCTCCCACTGTGCCGATAATTTCTTATCGCTGGTGACCACAGTCCAGCCATCTTTTTTGGTTTTCACCTTGGCGCTGCCCTGATTAAGCATCGGCTCAATCGTAAATACCATGCCGGGCTTTAACAGCATACCGCTTCCGGCGGCACCATAATGCAACACCTGCGGTGCTTCGTGCATCTCGCGGCCAATGCCATGCCCACAGTATTCCCGCACCACGCTATAGCCGCGGCTTAAGGCAAACTGTTCAATGGCAAAACCAATATCCCCAAGCCGGGCACCGGGCTTAACCGCTTTAATACCCAGCCACAACGCCTGATAACAGTCGGCCACCAACTGCCGGGCCGCCGGTGCCACCTCGCCAATCAGATACATCTTGCTGGAATCGGCAATAAAGCCATGTTTTTCCAACGTAATATCGACGTTGATAATATCGCCGTTTTTTAAGCGTTGACTGGCCGACGGCACGCCGTGACACACTACCTCATTCACCGAGGTATTTAGCACATAAGCAAAGCCATACTGGCCCTTACTGGCAGGGCGGGCCTGTAACTCATCGACGATATAGCGCTCAGCCAGTTCATTAATTTGCAGGGTCGAAATTCCGGCCGTGATCGCGGTATCCAGCATCGCAAACACCCGGGTTAACAACCGGCCAGCCTCGCGCTGTAATGCCAGCTCGGCTGCCGTTTTAAGCTGAACGCCGCTCATCCAGGCCCCCCGCCCATTTCACATCAGCCTGCTGTAACAACATCACCACCAATTGCTGATAATTAAGGGTCGGATGCAGCTCAGCCAGCATGCCCATTTTTAGCCAAAACTCCGCCTGCGCATTAATCGAGCGCGACATAGCGCCACTGGCTTTACGGATTTCTTCGTGTAGCTCATCGGCAATTTTTACAATACCCAAGTTCCTGACTCCTGCAGTTCGCAATATACGAATTATATATGAAGTATATATTCATTCCTAGCGCAATAATCGCAAGCGCCTTAAGCCGCGATCTAAGCGGATGCAGATCCGCGCTGCCTGCGCCAAAAGTCGCTATTATGATGTAAAGGCCGCTCTGGCGTAGCGTGGTCAGCCACGGCCAGAAAAATCGTCACCGTTATAGTTAAAGATTATGGAGCCAGGATGCGGCCAGCAAAGCGCAAAATAGTTATGCGCAAAGTAGTTATGCATAAAATAGTTATGCACAAAATAGTTATGGGGAGAGCATTGATGCAGAACGTTTTGATACCAAGAGTGTTGGCACTGTTAATCTGGCTACCCTTGCTACTAGTAAGCGGCTGCAGCGCCACCATTAGCTTGCCGGCACAGGTGGCAGAGCCGCGTGAAGTGCAGTTACTGCTGCATGGTCGGCACAGCTCTATTCTGCTAACCGCCGCCGATCAAAGCCGGCTGCGTTATTCCTTTGGTGACTGGGCCTGGTATGTTGCAAACGAGCAAAGCCTGGCCAGCGGCAGCCGGGCGTTATTTCTGGACAGTAAAGGTGCACTGGGCCGGCAACAGATCGCCCCGGCCAGCACCGGAGAAAACCTCGAAGCGCAAATCGGCGTTGGTATTAGCCAGCGCTGGCAATTTCAAGTTGAAGCCGCCAAAGTCGATGCCCTGATCCAAACCCTGGAGCAACAATTTCAGCGTAGTCAGATCGCGCCTTTTTATAGCCCTGAGCGCCATCTTAGTTTTATCCCCAGCGATAAGCCCTATACCATGCACTATAACTCCAACCATCAGGCCGCCGACTGGTTAAGAGCGCTGGGGCTTAAGGTAAAGGGTAACCCGGTATGGGGCAATTGGCAGCTTAAAGCCGCTCCAGACCCTCAGCATAACTAAGCGGTATTCACCGCTGTCGGACGCTTTAGCCAGCAAAAGTGCTGTTCAGAATAAAGAATTCTCGCCATAATCAGCTGCATACTCAGCCCGGATCACCGCCATGAAATATCTGATTAAACAAAAACTGCTTAGCCTAAGTGATAGCTTTAGCATTGAAGATGAGCGCGGCCGTGCGGCCTATATGGTAAAAGGTAAAGTCTTTAGCTTTAGCAGCAGCCAAACGCTGTTTAATGCCAGCGCCCAGCCATTACTAAAAATCCGCCGCAAATACCTGACGCTGTTACCCGCCTGCCGGATTGTGAATAACGATGGCAGCGAATGGCTGGTGCGCAAGCAGTTCTGGGCGTTTTTAAAAAGCCGCTTTGCGGTGGAAACGCCGTCCGGGCAATTAGAGATGACCGGCAATTTCTGGCAACACGAATATGAAATCCGCCAACAGGGCCAGCTGATTGCCAGTATCTCAAAAAAATGGTTTAGCTGGTCTGATACCTATGCGGTGCAGATCCTAAAACCGGAGTGGACGGCGCAACTCTTGGCCGTAGTAATAGTAATCGACCGCTTGCAGCATAGTGATCGTAATTCCGGCGTGGGAGATTAGCGATTTAACACTAATCCACATCCCACAACTCATCATCAGCCGCCCACAACGCCAACAACTGCGCCTGACGACTAAGTTGTTTTGCTTTGGCGGCCAAATCGCCGCTAAGCTCCGGGCTGCCTTGCCAGGCTATACCTTTATTGGCGGCAGCGGCAAGCGTGGTCCATTTATGCGCAAAGGCGGCCATTGCATCACGGGGTTCGGGTAAATCGGTGGCGCTAAGATGGTCAAACGGCACGGGTTGGGGCTGTGCGCCGGTGCTATCGCCGGCCAGGATCCAGTGCCCAACAAACCCCGGATCCTCTGGGTTTTCTACCGCCCATAACCCAACATAAGGCGCGGTATACCATTCCGGCCAGTCGCAAATCATACCATGCGGGATTTGCTGGGTTTTTACGTAAGTTTCAATAGCCGCAAACTGGCTGTCACACCAGGCCCAGTCTTGCGCGTCGTCTAAATCCATCTTTAAGCTCCAGCATTACATACAGTTGTTACCTATGGCTATGGTAACAACTTCTGGCAAACTTTACCTCGCAAGCTAACGGCTTTCTGAAGAAAAGGGGGCGGGGCTAATTAAGTCCCACCCCGCTCCACGAACACTTCGGGAACACCTAGGTATCTGACCAAGAAGGTCTCTGCTCCTACTCAGAATTCTTGCACTGTGGGGCGTAGTACAATTTCATTAATGTCAACATTCGCGGGTTGCTCAATAGCATAAGCGATAGCGCGGGCAACCGAATCAGCCGGAATTTCATTCTGCTGATAAAACGCCTGCACAAACTCAGCACTGGCAGCATGTTTGCTACCGTGTTTTAACTCAGACTCCACCGCACCGGGTAAAATAGTGGTAGTACGGATAGCCGCGCCAACTTCATGACGCAAGCCCTCGTTAATCGCGCGCACCGCAAATTTAGTGCCGCTGTACACAGTACCACCCGGACTAAACACCTTAACCCCAGCTACCGATGAAATCGTAATAAAATGGCCGCTGTTTTGTTTTTCAAACACCGGCAACGCTGCCGCAATACCGTATAACACGCCCTTGATATTGATATCGATCATCTGATCCCATTCAGCCACCCGGCGTGCCGACATCGGCGCTATTGCCATCAAACCAGCGTTGTTGATCATCACATCTAACCGGCCGTAAGTGCTAACGGCGAGGTTTACTGCTGCCTCCAAATCACTGGCTTTGGTGACATCGGTAACCTGATACACCGCTTCCCCACCTGCGGCGGTAATCTCTGCCACCAATTGCTGTAACCGTTCAGCCCGGCGCGCGACTACAACCAGTTTGGCACCGAGGCTGGCCAATAGCCGAGCGGTACTTTCGCCCAAACCACTACTGGCACCGGTAATTAATACGACTTTTCCTGCTACTGCATTTGCCTGACTCATACGCTGTTTCCTCGTCATCATTTAATGGGATGACATGCAGTATAAGCTGGTGCTATCCGCATAAAAATGGAACAATAAACACTTCAGAATTCCAGATACAGGAATTATCAATGCGCGATAAATTAGCGCTATTACGCATCTTTTGCACCGCGGCAGAACTCAGGCACTTTAAAGACAGTGCCACGAAACTGGCTATATCGCCGCAAGCCGTAACACGTGCCGTGCAACAATTAGAGCAACTCACCGGTGAGTTATTGTTTCATCGTAACACTCGCCAGATCAGGCTGACGCAATTTGGGCAGCAGTTTTATCAAGACTGTCGGCAACAACTGGTACAGTTAGAACAGCTACTCAGCCCACGCGCCGCCTCCAATGAACTTAGCGGCGAAATACGGCTCGCAGCCCCTGCAGCCATGCGCAGTATACTGGCACCGTTATTAATAGAATTTGCGCAACTACACCCACATATCGGTTTAGATTTGCGCTTATCCGATCAACACAGTGCGGTAGTCGATGAACAAATTGATTTAGGTATTCGCGCTGGTTTATTACGTGATCAGAGCTTTGTCGCTGTGCCGTTATCAGAGGTCGCCCTGTGGCTGGTTGCCAGCCCACATTACCTTAAGCAATTTGGTCAGCCCGCGACACTAGACGATTTGGCGCAGCATCAACAAGTGAGTATGCTGGATAACGCCACTGGTAAACCCTGGATCTGGTTTTTTAAAGACGGCGCAACCTACCAACCACGCAAAGTACGCTATCTGGTAAACGATGCCGAGCAGGAGCTGGCCGCCGCAACTGCCGGGTTAGGACTGGCTCAAGTAGCCGACTTTTTGGCGGCCCCGCAAATTAAACACGGTGCGCTAGTCAGGCTGCTTAAACACCACGAACCTACGCCCTGGCCATTATCGCTCTACCGGCCACAACGTGGGCCGGTATCCGCCAGAGTAAGGCTGCTATTTGATTTTTTAAGGAAGCGCCTTAGCGTCTAAATTGACTCATCTAATACTGAGCTCAAGATAGTGCCGATAGTAGATTATACGTAAGCGTCCATTTTAGGACGTATTGACGCCTTGCAGATTTATGCCAACCATCCTGACTAGACGTCTTTCATGATCCGCACCAGTCCTGGTGGGATTTTCCACTGACGGTTATCATCACTGACCACCATCACTGATTTCTTGTTGATTTTGATGACCACGCCAAACACCTGACATTCTGGCGATTTGAAGTGCACTTTTTGCCCTAATCTTAACCTTCCAGCCCCTTAGCTCCATAAGATTCTATTAAGTATTCAGAAAACTGCTTGAGCTACATTGAGGAAATATCAAAAAATGCAAATGCTGCACTGTCGCTCTAGTTGTTAATAAAAAAGACCGCAGATGCGTAATGCCGATCAGTTAA